>NZ_JBFAYF010000037.1:0-101567 GCF_040681165.1 Actinoplanes sp. NPDC051851
ACGACCGCCTGGTCGCCTACGTCGTCGGCGGAACCGAGGGCCTGCGGGAGCACGCGGCGGCGAACCTGCCCGACTACATGATCCCCGCGATCGTCACCCTCGACGCGCTGCCCCTGACCGTCAACGGCAAGCTCGACCGGGCGGCCCTGCCGGATCCCGACCTCGACGGCGACAGTGGCCGGGCGGCACAGACCCCGCGGGAACAGCTGTTGTGCGAGCTGTTCGCCGAGGTCCTGGGCAGGGATGACGTCCCCGCCGACGGTTCGTTCTTCGCGCTCGGCGGCGACTCGATCATGTCGATGCTGCTGGTCTCCCACGCTCGCAAGGCCGGCCTGGCGATCACCGCCCGGCAGGTCTTCGAACACCAGACCCCGGCCGCCATCGCGGCCGTCGCCGCCGAGATCGTCGAGGGCGTCGTCGTCGGCGGGGGTGACTCCGGTGTCGGCGAGGTGCCGCTCACCCCGGTCATGCACGAGCTTCTCGACCGGGCCGGCCCGGAACGGCTGGCCCGGGCCAGCCAGTCCAACCTGCTGGTCACCCCGGCCGGAGTGCGCCCGGAGACCCTGGTAGCGGCGTTGCAGGCGCTCGCCGACCACCACGACGTGCTGCGCGGGCGTCTCGTCCGGGGCGACGAGAGCGGCTGGTGCCTGGAGGTGCCCGCCACGGTCGACGCCGCCGCCTGGATGCACCGCGTGGACACGGCCGGGATCACCGGCGACGCCCTGCGGAGTCTGATCGGCGACGAGTCCCGGGCGGCGGTGAGCCGGCTCGACCCGCGGGCCGGGGCGCTGGTGCGGGCGGTGTGGTTCGACGCCGGGCCGGACGCGCCCGGACGGCTGCTGCTGGTGATCAACCACCTGGTGGTGGACGGCGTCTCCTGGCGGATCCTGGTGCCCGACCTGGCCGAGGCGTACACGGCGCTCGCCGCGGGGCGCGAGGTGGCGCTGCAACCGGTGCCGACCTCGTACCGGCACTGGGCGCGGTCGCTGGCCGCGCAGGCGGTCGAGCCCCGGCGGGCGGCCGAGCTGCCGGACTGGCTGCGCCTGCTCCCGGAGACCGATCCGCCACTCACCACCCGGCCGCTCGACCCGGCGCGCGACGTCGGCGGCGCGATGCGGCAGCTCTCCCTCAAGGTGCCGTCCCTGACCACGGAAGCGCTGCTCACGACGGTGCCCACCGCCTTCCACGCGGGCATCGAGGACGTGCTGCTGACGGGTCTGGCCGGCGCGGTCGCGGAGTGGCGCCGGCGCCGCGGTCAGGAGGGTGCCGGGCTGCTCGTGGACCTGGAGGGGCACGGCCGGGAGCCGCTCGACGACCGTACCGACCTGTCACGCACGGTCGGCTGGTTCACCGCCGGTCATCCGGTGCGGATCGAGGTCGCGCCGGCCGACCTGCCGGCGCTGCGGGCCGGGGGAGTGGGCGCCGGCCGGGCCGTGAAACGGGTCAAGGAGCAGCTGCGCGCGGTGCCGGGCGACGGGCTCGGTCACGGCATGCTGCGCTACCTCAACCCGGAGACGGCCACCGCGCTCGCGGCCCGGCCCCCCGCGCAGGTCGGTTTCAACTACCTCGGCCGGCTCCCGGGCCGTCCGGTGGGTGAGCCGGCGGCGGGCGCGGATCGCTCCCGGGACTGGCAGGCCGCCGCCGAGGGCGGTGGGGGCGGCGCCAACGAGGACATCCCGGCCCTGCACGCGCTCGAGGTGATGGGTGTCGTGCACGACCAGGCGGACGGGCCGGAGCTGTCGCTGATCATGACCTGGCTGCCGGACCTGCTGGCCGAGCGGGACGTCCGCGACCTGATCGAGGGCTGGGCGGCGATGCTGTCCGGTCTGGCCGGCCACGCCACGGAGGCGGGCGCCGGCGGACACACCCCGTCCGACTTCCCGCTGGTGGAGATCGGCCAGGACGAACTGGACGAGTTCGAGGCGGCAGCGAAGCAGATCGAAGAAGGGGCATGAGATGAGCGATTCGGCGCTGGTCGGGGTCTGGCCGCTGTCACCGTTGCAGGAGGGCATGCTGTTCCACTCGGTCTACGAGGAACAGGGCACCGACGTCTATGTGTCGCAGATGATCACCGGACTGGAGGGCGACGTCGACGCGGTCGCGCTGCGGGCCGCCTGGCAGTCGATGATCGACCGGCACGAGTGCCTGCGGGCCGGTTTCCGCCGCCGGCCCAGCGGCGATCCGGTGCAGCTCATCGTGCGCCGTGCCGTGCTGCCGTGGCGGATGGAGGACGTATCCCACCTGCCGGCCGACGAGGCGTGGCAGCGCTCCGAGGAGATCGGTGTCGAGGAGCGCGCCCGCCGGTTCGACGTGGCCGTTCCGCCGCTGCTCAAGGTGCTGCTGGTCAAGGTCGGCGCGGACCGCTACCGGATGATGGTCACGCTGCACCACATCCTGCTCGACGGCTGGTCGCTGCCGATCCTGATGCGCGAGTTGTGGATGACGTACGAGGCGGGTGGCAGCGCCGCGGGCCTGCCGCCGGCCGGGCAGTACCGGGACTACCTCGGCTGGCTCGCCGCGCAGGACCGGGACGCGGCCCGGGAGGCCTGGCGGCGGGCGCTGGCCGGGATCGAGGGGCCCACCCTGGTCGCCCCGGTCGACCGGGCGGCCCCGGCCACGCTCACCGTGGCCGTTCCGGGACGGGCCGCCCCGGAGCTGGACACGGCCCTGCGCGAGCTGGCCCTGGAGCAGGGCGTCACCCTGAACACGGTCACCCAGGTGGCCTGGGCGTTCCTGATCGGCCAGCTGACCGGCCGCCGGGACGTGGTGTTCGGCGCCACCGTGGCCGGCCGACCGGCCGACCTGCCGGGCATGGAGACCATGCTCGGGCTCTTCATCAACACCCTGCCGGTGCACGTCCGCCTCGACCCTGCCCAGTCGGTCGCCGGGCTGCTCGCCGAGGTCCAGGCCGAACAGTCCGCGCTCCTCGACCACCAGTACGTCAGCCTCAGCGACGTCCAGCAGGCGGCCGGGCCGGGCGCGGGCTTCGACAGCCTGCTGGTCTTCGAGAACTTCGGTTCCGCCATGGGAAAGGGCGACGGCCCGGCGAAAGGCGACGGCCCGGCCAAGGGCGACGGGACTCCTCGTGGTCCCGGTGGCCTGCGCTTCACCGAGTCCGCGGGCCGGGAGTCGGCCAACTATCCGCTCGGCCTGGTCGTCGGCCCGGCCGGAGGCCTCAGCCTGCGGCTCAACTACCGGCCGGACCTCTTCGACGAGGCCGGCGCCCAGGCACTGGTCGACCGCCTGCTGCACGTCCTGGCCACGATGGTCGCGGCCCCGAAGGCCCCGATCGGCTCGCTCTCGGTCCTGACCGACGCCGAGCGCGACGACCTGGTGGTGTCCCGGAACGCCACGGCGTGTCCGGTGGAGTGGGGCACGTTGCCGGAGTTGTTGGCGCGTTCGGTGGCGCGTTTCCCGGGGTCGGTGGCGCTGGTGGGTGCTGATCGTTCGTGGACGTTCGCGGAGTTGGATGATCGTTCGTCGCGGATCGCTGCGGAGTTGGTGCGGCGTGGTGTGCGGCCGGGTGATCGGGTGGCGGTGATGGTGCCGCGTTCGCTGGAGTTGTTCGCGTTCTGGTTGGGGGTCTCCAAGGCGGGTGCGGCGTTCGTTCCGATCGACGTGGCGTATCCCCAGGAGCGGATCGATTTTCTGTTGGCGGATGTGGTTCCTCGTCTGGTGATCACCGTGGAGGGCTGGGATGACCTTCCGGTCGGCGAGGTGCCGCCGGTGACTGTTTTGGATCTGCCTGCGTATGTGATTTATACGTCGGGTTCGACGGGTCGTCCGAAGGGTGTGGTGGTGCCGCATCGGGGGTTGGCGAATTTGGCGGCGGCGCAGATCGATCGGTTCGCTGTGGATTCGAAGGCGCGGGTGTTGCAGTTGGCGTCGCCGAGTTTCGATGCCGCGGTGTCTGAGTTGTTGATGGCTTTGGTGTCGGGTGCCGCTTTGGTGGTTGCTGATCCGGGTGAGTTGCCGCCGCGTGGTGGTCTGTCGGAGGTGCTGGCTCGTTATGAGGTCTCGCATGTGACGGTGCCGCCGTCATTGCTGGCGACGGTGTCCGATCTGCCGGAGTCGGTGCGGACGCTGGTCGTGGCGGGTGAGGTGTGTCCTCCTGCCCTGGTGGAGCGTTGGTCGGGTCGTCGATTGGTCAATGCTTATGGTCCGACGGAGACGACGGTGTGCGCGGCGATGAGCGATCCGTTGTCGGCTGGTGGGGCGCCGATCGGTCGTCCGGTGGCGAACGCGCGAGTGTTCGTGTTGGACGAGTTCCTGCGTCCGGTGCCGGTGGGTGTGCGTGGTGAGTTGTATGTGTCGGGTCCGAATGTGGCGCAGGGTTATCTGGATCGTCCGGGTCTGACAGCGCAGCGGTTCGTGGCGTGTCCGTTCGGTGGTGGGCGGATGTATCGGACTGGTGATGTGGTCTGGTGGGACGCGGCGGGGGATCTGTATTTCGCGGGTCGTGCGGATGATCAGGTGAAGGTGCGTGGGTTCCGGATCGAGCCCGGCGAGATCGAGAACGTCCTGACCGGCCTCGAAGGGGTGGCCACGGCGGCCGTCGTCGTCCGCGAGGACACGCCCGGCGACCCGCGCCTGGTGGCCTATGCCGTCCCGGCCTCCGGCGCCACTCTTCCCGCCGCCGAGCTGCGCGGCTACCTGGCCGACCGGTTGCCCGAGCATCTGGTCCCCTCCTCGGTGGTGGTGCTGGACGCGCTGCCGGTGACCGTCAACGGCAAGCTGGACCGGGCCGCCCTGCCCGCCCCCGGCGTCGCCGGCATCGACACCGGCCGGGCCCCGGCCACCCCCACCGAGCAGATCCTCTGCGACCTGTTCGGCGAGATCCTCGGCCTGGACCGGGTCGACGCCGACGCCTCCTTCTTCGACCTCGGCGGCCACTCGCTGCTCGCGATGCGGCTGATCAGCCGGATCCGTGCCCTGCTCGACGTGCAGATCGAGGCGCGCGACGTCTTCGCCGACGCCGACGTCGCGACGCTCGCCGCCCGGATCGACCGGGAGCGGGCCGACGGCGCCGGTGCCCGGCCGCCGCTGACCCGGGCGGACCCCCGGCCCGAGGTGCTGCCGCTCTCCTACGCCCAGCAGCGGATGTGGTTCCTCAACCGCCTCGAAGGCGCCGGGGTGGGCGCGGCCTACACGATGCCGATGGCGCTGCGGATGTCCGGCGAGCTCGACGTGGCCGCCCTGGAAGCGGCCCTGCGCGACGTGGCCGGCCGGCATGAGAGCCTGCGCACCGTCCTCGCGGAGGTGGCCGGGGTGCCCCGGCAGCGGGTGCTGGACGGCGTGGCCGGGCAGCCGTCGCTCACCGTCGCCGACAGCGCCGAGGACCGGCTGGCGTCCGAGGTCGCCGAGGAGGTCCGGCGCGGCTTCGACCTGAGCAGCGACCTGCCGTGGCGGGTTCGGCTGCTGCGCCTCGGCGAGCGGGAGCACGTCCTCCTGATCGTCGCGCATCACATCACCGTGGACGGCGCCTCGATGGGGCTGCTGGCCCGGGATCTGGGCGCCGCGTACACGGCCCGCTGCCGCGGTGAGGCGCCGGACTGGGCGCCGCTGCCGGTGCAGTACGCCGACTACGCGCTCTGGCAGCGCCGTGTGCTGGGCGACCTCGACGACCCGGACAGCCTGCTCAGCGCGCAGTCGGCGTACTGGCGGAAGACCCTCGCCGGGCTGCCCGGCGAGCTGCCGCTGCCGGCCGACCGGCCCCGCCCCGAGGTCGCGTCGTTCCGGGGCGCGTCGGTGCCGGTCCGGGTGGGCGCGCACACCCACGCCCGGCTGGCGCGGATCGCCCAGCGGGGCCGGGCGACGATGTTCATGGTCGCGCAGGCGGCCCTGGCCATGCTGCTGGCCCGGTCCGGGTCCGGCGCCGACGTGCCGATCGGCACCGCGATCGCCGGGCGTGGCGACGCCGCCCTCGACGGCCTGGTCGGCTTCTTCGTCAACACCCTGGTGCTGCGGACCGACGTGAGCGGCGTGCCCACCTTCGAGGAGGTGCTGTCCCGGGTCCGCACCGGTGACCTGGCCGCGTACCAGAACGGTGACCTGCCCTTCGAGCGACTGGTGGAGGAGCTCAACCCGGAGCGGTCACTGGGCCGCAACCCGCTCTTCCAGGTCTCCCTGGCCGTGCAGAGCGTGGGCGGCGGGCGTACGCCCGGGCGGCTCTGGGACCTGCCCGGCCTGCGGGTCCGCCCGTTCGACGGCACCCGGGGCACGATGGCGGCCCGGGTCGACCTCGCCGTCGACCTGGTCGAGCAGCGGGACCCGGAGGGTGACCCGGCCGGCCTCGGCGGCTCCCTGCTGTACGCCACCGACCTGTTCGACGAGGCCACCGCGGCGGCCCTCGCCGCCCGGCTCGCCCGGGTCCTCGACCAGGTGGCGGCCGACCCGGCGGTGCGGCTGAGCGACCTCGACCTGATGACCTCCGAGGACCGGTCCCGGGTGCTCACCGGGTGGAACGACACCGCGCTCCCGGTTCCGGCCGCCACACTGCCCGAGCTGTTCGCCGCGCAGGTACGCCGTACGCCGGAGGCCGACGCGGTGATCGGTGACGGCGTCCGGACGAGCTACGCCGCGCTGGACGGCGCATCGGACCGGGTGGCCGCCGAGCTGGCCGCCCGCGGGGTACGCCCCGGTGACCTGGTCGCGGTGCTGCTGCCGCGTTCGCCCGCGACGGTCCCGGTGCTGCTCGGGGTGAGCAAGGCCGGCGCCGGATTCGTGCCGGTCGACCCGGAGTACCCGGCCGAGCGGATCGCGTTCATGCTCAACGACGCCGCGCCCGCCCTGGTGATCTGCGCGGAGGGGACCGCCGGACCGGTGCCGGACCGGCTGGTCCGGCTGGTCTGGGACGACCCGGCCACGGTGGCCTCGGTGGCGGCCCGCACGACGGCGCTGCCCGGCGTGCCGTCCGCCCTGGACGCCCCGGCGTACGTGATCTACACGTCCGGGTCGACCGGTGTGCCGAAGGGCGTCGTGGTCACCCACCGGGGCATCGGCAACCTGGCGGCGGCACAGGCGGAGCGCCTCGCCCCCGGGCCCGGCGACCGGGTGCTCCAGCTCGCCTCGCCCAGCTTCGACGCCTCCTTCTGGGAGATGATCATGGCGGTTCTCTCCGGCGCCGCGCTGGTCTCCGCCACCGCGGACCGGCTGCCGCCGGAGGGCTCGCTGAGCGAGGTCTGCGCCGAGTACGCGGTCACCCGGGTGACCGTCCCGCCCTCCGTGCTGGCGACCGTCGACGACCTTCCGCCCTGCGTCACCGATCTGGTGGTGGCGGGGGAGGCCTGCCCGCCGGCGCTCGCCGCGCGCTGGGCGGACCGGCGGCTGGTCAACGCGTACGGGCCGACCGAGACGACGGTCTGCGCGACCATGAGCCGGCCGTTACGGCCCGGTGCGGACGGTCCGGTCCCGATCGGCCGGGGCATCGCCAACACCCGTGCGTTCGTGCTCGACGACTTCCTGCGACCGGTGCCGCCCGGTGTCACCGGCGAGCTGTACCTGACCGGTCCCGGACTCGCCCGCGGCTATCTCGGGCGTCCCGGGCTCACCGCGGCGCGCTTCGTGGCCGGCCCGTTCACACCGGGACGGATGTACCGCACCGGCGACCTGGTGCGCTGGACCGGGGAGGGCGACCTGGTCTTCGTCGGCCGCTCCGACGACCAGGTGAAGATCCGTGGCTTCCGGGTGGAGCTCGGTGAGATCGAGGCGGTCCTCGCCGATGACGAGCGGCTGGCCCAGGTCGCGGTGGTGATCCGCGAGGACCGGCCGGGCGACCGTCGTCTGGTCGCCTACCTGGTGCCGGCGCCCGGGCGGGAGATCGACCCGGACGGGCTGCGTACCCGGGCGCGGGCCCGGATGCCGGAGTACATGATCCCGACCCTGGTCCCGCTGGAGGCCCTGCCGACCACACCGAACGGCAAGCTGGACCGGGCCGCGCTGCCCGGCCTGGAGCAGAGCCGGGTGGCCGGACGCGACCCGGAGACGCCCGCCGAGGAGGCGCTCTGCGGCCTGTTCGGTGAGGTCCTCGGCGTCACCGGGGTGCCCGCCGACGCGTCCTTCTTCGATCTCGGCGGCGACTCGCTGCTCGCCATGCGGCTGATCGCCCGGATCCGGGAGACGCTCGGCGCCGAGGTCGGCATCCGCACCCTGTTCACCGCGCCGACCCCGGCGGCGGTCGCCGCGTCGATCGCCGGCGATCACGACGCGGGCGCCGAGCTGCTGCTGACCCTGCGGGCAGGTGGTGACGGCGCGCCGCTCTTCTGCCTGCCGCCCAGCTCCGGCCTGAGCTGGACCTACGCCACACTGGCCCGGCAGCTTCCGCCGGGCCGTCCGGTCTACGGACTGCAGGCCCGCGGGTACGCCGCCGGCGAGGACCTGCCGGACAGCGTCGAGGAGATCGCCGCCGACTACTACGCGCGGATCCGGGAGGTCCAGCCGGACGGCCCGGTCCACCTGGTCGGCTGGTCCTTCGGGGGACTGGTGGCGCACGCGATCGCGGCCCTGGCCCAGGCCGGCGGCGGCGAGGTCGGATCGCTCACCGTCCTCGACGCGTACCCCGGCCGGCCGGAACCGGAGCCGGTCGCCGGCGACGCGCCGGACGACCCGGAGCGGCCGCGGATCCTCGCCGAGATCGAGAAGGTGAACGCGAACAGCGTCCGCCTGATCGAGGGATTCACGCCCGGCGTGGTCCAGGGCGATCTGCTGCTGGTGGTCGCCGATCAGGGCCGCCCCGGGGCGCCCACCCCGGCCGACCCGGCGCTCACCTGGGCGCCGTACGTGAAAGGCGAGGTGGTCGCGGTCCGCATCGATTCCGGGCACGACGAGATGATGCGTCCCGCGAATGCGGCCCGGATTGCGCGGCTGATCTCGGGAGAGCACCCGGCGGAACCGGGGGTCTGACATTTTTTCCATATTCTGGATTTCGAATGGGGAGGGCCATGGACGACAAGACGGAAACTGATTCCACGGTTCGCGTGGAACCGCAGCGGATCAGTCCCTGGATCATCGTTCTCGGTGTGCTGGTGGCGGCTCTTCTGGTCGGTGGCGGCGTCGCCCTCGGCGCCCTGGCCGGCGGCTCCGGCGGGGGCGGCGCCACGGCCGGCCCGGCCGCCGCGGCGAGCGACCCGGCGCGGGCCCGCACCGTCGCGTTCGCGCAGTGCATCCGGGACCACGGGGTGCCCGACTTCCCCGATCCGGATGCGAACGGAGTTCTCGCCTTCCGTCCTGACCAGGGCATCGACATCGAGAGCGACACGTACAAGGCGGCCGAGGCCGCCTGCGCCTCGCTGCGCCCGAGTGGCGCGCCGGCCCAGCAGGGACCGGCGCCCGGCACCGCGAACGGCCCCGACACCACCGCGTACGTGGCCTGCATGCGCAAGAACGGGCTACCCGATTTCCCGGACCCCGACAAGCAGGGAATGTTCATCGGCATCGACGTGAAATCGGCCGCTTTCACCGCCGCGCAGGAGAAGTGCCGTCGATATCTCCCGGGCGGCGCGCCCGAGCCCTCGGCCTGATACCGGATCCGGCCCCGGCGTGTCCACCGTGACATGCCGGGGCTTTTCCGTGTCGCCGGATCGGGGACGGCCGTGCACCGAGGAAACCTTCGGGAAACCGGGCCGGGAGTAGAAAGTCCCCATGTCTTGGCCGACGTCTTCTGGAGGACGAAATGCATAACATGACACGCCGCGTGGTCAGCGGGGGAGCCGTCCGGCGGGGCGTCGGCCGGTTCGGGGTGCTCGCGCTGGTCACGCTCGCCGTGACCCTGGCCGCCGGCTGCGGTGGCGAGAAGGAGGACCCGTCGAGCGAGGTCGCGTCGCTGCCGTCGACGGCCTCGTCCGCGCAGCCCGCGTCCAGCCAGGCCGGTGACATCCTGGCGTACGCCAAGTGCATGCGGGAGAACGGCTTCCCCGACTTCCCAGACCCGCAGGCCGGCGGCGGACTCGGCCTCCCGGAGGGCATCGACCCCGAGTCCGACCAGTTCAAGGCGGCCGAGGCGAAGTGCAAGGAGTTCATGCCCGGCGGTGAGCCCAACGTGCAGAACGGCGGGGCGGACCAGCAGACCTGGACGTCGGAGCAGAAGCTCAAGTACGCCGCCTGCATGCGGGAGAACGGCCTGCCCAAGTTCCCGGACCCGGACTCGAGCGGCGGCTTCGTGTTCCTGCAGGACAGCGGCATCGACCCGCAGTCCGACGTGTTCAAGAACGCGGAGAAGGCCTGCGCCCAGTACAAGGCACAGAGCCTGCCGCAGGATCCGACGACCGCGGGCGCCGGATCGTGAGCACGACGGACACCCGGCCGGAGGCGGGGGTCGGCGCCGGCGGCGACAGCCCCGGCCGGCACTCGGCCGGCCGGGCCCGCCGGGGCCTGACCGCGGTGGCGGTGCTCGCCGTGGTCGCCGCGGCCGGGGTCACGTTCGTGGTGGTCGACCCCCTGCACTACCGGACCGAGGCCGCCGCGACCGCGTCCGCCCCGGTGACCACCGGGCTGGCCACGGTGACCAAGGGTGATCTGAGTGCCCGTACGCTGGAGAACGGCACACTCGGCTACTCCGGCGACTACGACGTGCTGAACAACGTGAGCGGGCGGCTGACGAAGATGCCCGCGGTCGGCGACGTCGTCAAGGCGGGGAAGACGCTCTACAAGGTCGACGGCAAGGCGGTCGTCTACCTGTACGGGGCGTACGTGCCGGCCTACCGCGCCCTGTCCTGGGGGATGGAGGGCGCCGACGTCCAGCAGCTCAACGCGGCGCTGGTCGCCCTGAAGTACGCGACCAAGAGCCAGATCGACCCGGAGTCCGACTACTTCGGGCGGCAGACCTACTACGCCGTACGCCGGTTGCAGGACGCGGCCGGCCTCTCCAAGACCGGGCAGCTCCCGATCGGCCAGGTGATCTTCCTGCCCACCCGGCAGATCCGGATCACCAAGGTGAACGGCACGCTCGGCGCCACCGCGCCCAACGGCTCGACGCTCTTCGAGGCGTCCTCCACGGACCGCGAGGTGACCGTGTCGCTGAACGCGAGCCAGCAGTCCGACGTGGCCGCCGGTGACGCCACCGAGATCACCCTGCCGACCGGTAAGACCACGCCGGGCAAGGTGGCCTCGGTCGGCAAGGTCGCCACCAAGAGCGACGACAGCACGACCGTCACGGTGCTGATCCGGCCGACCAAGCCGAAGGAGACCGGCACGCTCGACCAGGCGCCGGTCCAGGTGTCGATCGTCTCGGACACCGTGAAGGACGCGCTCTCGGTGCCGGCCAACGCGCTGCTGGCCCTGGCGGGCGGCGGGTACGCGGTCGAGGTGGTGGACGCCGCCGGCGCGCACCGGCTGGTCGGGGTGACGACCGGTCTCTTCGACGACAGCGCGGGCAAGGTGCAGGTCAGCGGTGACGGCCTCGCCGAGGGCCAGAACGTGGTGGTGCCGACGTCATGACCCCCGTGGACGAGCAGGAGACGCGGGAACCGGTCCTCCAGCTGGAGGAGGTGACCAAGGTGTACGGGGGCGAGTCGCCCGTGGTGGCCCTGGAGAGGGCGAGCTTCACCATCAACCGGGGCGACCTGGTGGCGATCGTCGGCCCGTCGGGTTCCGGGAAGTCCACCCTGCTGCAGGTGATGGGCACGCTGGACCGCCCGACCTCGGGCCGGGTGCGGGTGGTCGGCGACGACGTGGCGACGATGTCCGACCGGGCCCTGGCCGGGCTGCGCGCCACCCGGATCGGCTTCGTCTTCCAGCAGTTCTTCCTCTCCGCGCACATGACGGCGCTGGAGAACGTCGCCGACGGCCTGCTCTACGCGGGTGTGCGGCACGCGGCCCGGATGGTGGCGGCCCGCACCGCGCTGACCCGGGTCGGCCTGGCCCACCGGGTCGACCACCGGCCGCCGCAGCTCTCCGGCGGGGAGCGGCAGCGGGTCGCGATCGCCCGGGCGCTGGTCGGCAACCCGGCGATCGTGCTGGCCGACGAGCCCACCGGCAACCTGGACAGCGTCTCCGGCGCCGCGATCTACAAGCTGCTCACCGATCTGAACGCGGACGGCTCGACCATCGTGGTGATCACCCACGACCGGGAGCTGGCGGCCCGGCTGCCCCGCCGGATCGAGGTGCTGGACGGGCACATCGTCGCCGACGTCCACTCGTCCGAGCAGCCGCTGATCGTCGAGAGGCAACTGTCATGAGCGGGACGTCGGCCGGCCGGCTCTACCTCGCGGACCTGGCCAGGATCGCCAGCGTCGGCCTGCGGACCCGGCGGATGCGGGCGGCCCTGTCGGCGCTCGGCATCGCGATCGGGGTGGCCGCGATGGTCGCCGTGCTCGGGCTCTCCGCCTCGTCGCAGGCCGGTCTGCTCGCCGAGATCGACAAGCTGGGCACCAACCTGCTGACCGTCACCCCGGGCCAGACGATGGAGGGTCAGGACGCGAAGCTGCCGTACGACGCTCCCGCCATGATCGCGCGGATCGGTCCGGTGGAGATGGTGGAGAGCACCGGGGCGGTCGACGCGAACGCGTACCGGAGCCCGTACATCCCGGAGATCAACACCAACGCGATCACGGTGAAGGCGGCCACCCTCGATCTGCCGACCGTGCTGCGGACCAGCGTGGCGAAGGGCGGGTACCTGAACGCGGCGACGGCCAATGAGCCGGTCGCGGTGCTGGGCGCGGCCGCGGCGCGGCGCCTGGGCATCTTCTCGATCGTGCCGGACGCGCGGATCTGGGTCGGCGGCCGCTGGTTCTACCTCGCGGGCATCCTCAACGCCTCCGCCCTGTCACCGGAGATCGACAGCGCGGTCCTGGTCGGCTACCCGGCGGCCGAGAAGTACCTGAACTTCGACGGTCACCCGACGATGGTCTACGTACGCGCCAACACCGAGCGGGTCAACCAGGTCGCCGGGGTGCTGGCCGCCACGGCCAACCCGGCCGCCGCGAACGAGGTCATCGTGACCCGCCCGGCCGCGGCCCTGGTCGCCCGGGCCGCGGCGCAGAACGCGCTCAGCGGGCTCTTCCTCGGGCTCGGTGCGGTCGCACTGCTGGTCGGCGGCATCGGGGTGGCCAACACCATGGTGATCTCGGTGCTGGAACGCCGGTCCGAGATCGGGCTGCGGCGCTCGCTCGGCGCCACCCGGGGGAACATCCGCACCCAGTTCCTCTCCGAGGCGGTGCTGCTCGCGGCGCTCGGCGGCGTGGTCGGGGTGGCGGCCGGTGCGATGGCCACCGTCGTCTACACCCAGGTCAAGGGCTGGGCCGCGGTGATCCCGCCGCTCGCCTGGGGTGGTGGCCTGGGCGCGGCGATCGTCATCGGCGCGGTCGCGGGCCTCCTCCCCGCCCTGCGCGCGGCGCGGATGCAGCCCACGGAGGCGCTGCGCACCGCCTGACCTCACCCGGAGATCTGCCCGGTGCGCGGTTCCCCCGGCCGTGTGCCGGGCAGCCGCGTGCTCGCTGAACCCCACCCAGATTGTTGGAGCGATGGTGTTTTCAAGAATTCGCGTAGCCGTTTTGTGCGCGCTGTTTCTGACGAGTGGATGCAGTACGGCGACACCCGCCGCGCCGGGGCCGTCGAATGAATCCGGTAATTCATCTCCGGCGCCGGTCACGGCGAGCGCGGATCCGGCCGCGTTCACCGCCTGCATGCGCGCGCACGGCGTACCGCAATTCCCCGACCCGGACGAGTACGGCGGCTTCGCCCTGGGGCCGAAATCCGAGGTGAACCCGGGTACGCCCGAGTATCACGACGCGTACGAGGCCTGCCAGAAGAACGTGTGATCGCGGCGCCCGGTGTCCAACCGTGAACCACTCGCGGTTGGACACCGGGCGCCGCTGTGCAGTCGGTTGGACGCCGTTGTAGCCGATGGAACCCCGTGTGATCCTGATGCGGCGAAAACCATCAGGATCGGCTTTCAGCCGGGGGTGAGAATGGCCGTACAGAATATCGATCTGCGCCGCCGGGATCTGCACGGAAGTGTCGCCGACCCGGTTCTGGACACGATGAACTTCCTCAATGAGGTGACCCTGCGGTATCCGGACGCGATCTCGTTCGCGCCGGGCCGTCCGTACGACGGGTTCTTCGACACCGAGGAGATCTTCCGGCACCTCCGGCGGTACCTCGACCACCTGCTGGAGGAGGGTGCCGCGCCGGAGCAGGTGCGCACCGCGATGTACCAGTACGGCCCGACCGCCGGGCAGATCCGCGAGATCATCGCCGACTCGCTGCGGGCGGACGAGGGGATCGACGTACCGCCGGAGTCGGTCGTGGTGACCGTCGGCGCCCAGGAGGGCATGCTGCTGGTCCTGCGCGCCCTGTGCGGCGGCCCCGAGGACGTGCTGATGGTCTCCAGCCCCTGCTACGTGGGGATCACCGGAGCGGCCCGGCTGCTGGACGTCCCGGTCAGCCCGGTCGAGGAGGGGCCGGACGGATTCCGCTGCGCCGACCTGGCCGCGGCGATCGACCGGGAGGTGGCCGCCGGCCGTCGTCCCCGGGCCTTCTACGTGGTGCCCGACCACTCCAACCCGTCCGGTACGACGATGAGCCGGGCGGCCCGGGACGAGCTGCTGGAGCTGGCCGCCCGGTACCGCCTGCTGATCCTGGAGGACAGCCCGTACCGGCTGGTCAGCCCGGGTACGCCGTTGCCGACGCTGAAGTCGCTGGACCGGCATCGTTCGGTGGTGCACCTGGGGTCGTACTCGAAGACGGTCTTTCCCGGCGCCCGGGTCGGGTTCGTCGTGGCCGACCAGCGGGTCGACCCGGGCGGGGACCGGGAGACGCTGCTCGCCGACGAGCTTTCCAAGATCAAGAGCATGGTCACGGTGAACACCTCCTCGCTGAGCCAGGCGGTGGTGGCCGGGATGCTGCTGGCCGCGGACGGCCGGGTCTCCGAGCTCAACCTCAAGGCCGCGGCGTACTACGGCGACGCCATGCAGGCCGTGCTGCGCCGTCTCGACCAGCGCCTGCCCACCGCCCGGCGCGCGGAGCTCGGGGTGAGCTGGAACAGCCCGGCCGGCGGCTTCTTCCTCGCCATGCGGGTCCCGTTCCGGGCGGACAACGCCGCGCTCACCCGGTCCGCGCAGGAGCACGGCGTCATCTGGACGCCGATGTCCTACTTCCATCCGTGGGGCGGCGGCGACCACGGCATCCGGCTCTCCACCAGCTACCTCACCCCGGCCGAGATCGACGAGGGCGTCACCCGGCTGGCGGACTTCATCGAGGTGGAGACCCGGCGGCAGCAGCAGACGGTCCCGCCGGTGGCGTACACCGGCGCTTCTCCGAGAGGCGGACAATGAGCACACCAGAACCGGAAGAGTTCGACGTCGTCGTGGTGGGCGGCGGTCCCGGCGGCTCGACCATCAGCACGCTGGTCGCGCAGCAGGGCCACCGGGTCCTGCTCCTGGAGAAGGAGACCTTCCCCCGGTACCAGATCGGCGAGTCCCTGCTGCCCTCCACGGTGCACGGCATCTGCCGGATGCTGGGCGTGACCGACGAGCTGGCCTCGGCGGGCTTCCCGAAGAAGAACGGCGGCACGTTCCGCTGGGGCGCCAACTCCACCCCGTGGAACTTCAGCTTCTCGGTCTCCCCGAAGATCGCCGGGCCGACCTCGTTCGCGTACCAGGTCAAGCGCAGCGAGTTCGACAAGATCCTGCTCGACAACGCGGCCCGCACCGGCGTCGACGTGCGGCAGAACTGCGCGGTCGCCGACGTGATCGAGGACGGCGACCGGGTGACCGGAGTGCGGTACACGGACGCCGAGGGCACCGAGCGGCGAGCCTCCGCGCGGTGGGTGGTGGACGCCTCCGGCAACACCAGCGGGCTCTACAAGCGGGTCGGCGGGGTCCGGGAGTACTCCGAGTTCTTCCGCAGCCTCGCCCTCTTCGGCTACTTCGAGAACGGCAGGCGGCTGCCCCCGCCGAACTCCGGCAACATCCTCTCCTGCGCCTTCCCGAGCGGCTGGTTCTGGTACATCCCGCTGAGCGACACGCTGACCAGCGTCGGCGCGGTCGTCCGGCGGGAGGACGCGGCCAAGGTGCAGGGCGATCCGGAGGCCGCGCTCGCCGCGCTGATCGCCGAGTCCCCGCTGATCTCGGAGTTCCTCGCGGATGCCACCCGGGTCACCGAGGGCCAGTACGGCCAGCTGCGGGTCCGCAAGGACTACTCGTACCACAACACCACGTTCTGGCGGCCCGGCATGGTGCTGATCGGCGACGCGGCCTGCTTCGTCGACCCGGTCTTCTCCTCCGGGGTTCACCTGGCCACGTACAGCGGCCTGCTCGCCGCCCGGTCGATCAACAGCGTGCTGGCCGGCCGGGTCGACGAGCGCGCCGCGTTCGACGAGTTCGAGACCCGGTACCGGCGGGAGTACGGCGTCTTCTACGAGTTCCTGATGTCCTTCTACGACATGCACGTCGACGAGAACTCGTACTTCTGGTCGGCCAAGAAGGTCACCCGCAACAGCCACACCGAGCTGGAGTCGTTCGTCCAGCTGGTGGCGGGCCTGACGTCGAGCGACTTCGAGCTCGCCGACGCCGAGGACGCCGCCCTGCGGTTGAAGGAGCGGTCCTCGGAGTTCGCCGACGCGATCGGCGTGCTCTCCGACCAGCGGGAGCAGAACATGGCGCCGCTCTTCAAGTCGTCGGTGGTACGCCAGGCGATGCAGGAGGGCGCCCAGGTGCAGACCCGGGCCCAGCTCGGCGAGGACGCCGGGGCGGAGGCGCCGGTCTTCGAGGGTGGCCTGATCGCGTCGTCGGACGGGTTGTTCTGGGAGGTACCCGAGCGGGCGTGACACCCTTTCGGTGGATCCGGGTCGTCGCCCGACGGCCCGGATCCTTCTCGTGCAGGGACAGGAGGAGTCGTATGACGGTGCGTGCCGTGCGTGGCGCGATCCAGGTGGAGTCGGACGAGCGGGAGCTGATCCTCGCCGCCACCACCGAGCTGGTCACCGAGGTGATGACCCAGAACGAGCTGATGATCGACGATGTGATCAGTGTGGTGTTCACCGCGACGCCGGACCTGGTCGCCGAGTTCCCCGCCGTCGCCGCTCGCAAGATCGGGTTCGAGGCGGTCCCGCTGCTCTGCGCCGCGGAGATCGCGGTGCCGGGCGCGATGCCGCGGGTGGTGCGCCTGATGGCGCACGTGGACACCGAGCGGGACCGGTCCGAGATCCGCCACGTCTACCTGCGGGGTGCCACCGCGCTGCGGCGCGACATCGCCCAGTGACACCGGCGCCCGGGGAGGCGCGAGGCCGGGGCCGGCGGAGAACCGCCGGCCCCGCTGCCGTGCGCGCTCAGGCCGCCACGGCCGGCTGGACGGGCTCGGCCAGGACCCGCCCCATCAGCGGCGCCAGGCCGGTCACCGCGTCCGCCAGCTCCCGCAGGTCGGCGTCGGTGAGCGCCTGGTCGCCGTCGCAGAGCGCGGTCCGGGGCCGCGGGTGCACGTCGATGATCAGCCCGTCGGCGCCGGCCGCGACGGCCGCCCGGGTCAGCGGGAGCACCAGGTCGCGGCGGCCGCCGGAGTGCGACGGGTCGACGATCACCGGCAGGTGCGACAGCTGCTGGGCGACCGGCACCGCGCTGATGTCGAGGGTGTTGCGGGTGGCCGTCTCGAACGTCCGGATGCCCCGCTCGCAGAGCACGATGTCCAGGTTGCCGCGCTGCGCGATGTACTCGGCGGCGCTGAGCCACTCCTCGACGGTGGCGCTGAAGCCCCGCTTGAGCAGCACCGGCCGGTCGATCGCGCCGACCGCCTGGAGCAGCGCGAAGTTCTGCATGTTGCGGGCGCCGATCTGCAGCATGTCGGCGTACGAGGCGACCATCTCGACGCTGCCCGGGTCGATCACCTCGGTCACCACCGGCAACCCGGTCTCGGCCCGCACGTCGGCCAGGATCCGCAGGCCCGCCTCGCCCAGCCCCTGGTAGGAGTAGGGCGACGTGCGCGGCTTGAAGGCGCCACCGCGCAGCATCGACGCACCGGCTGCCCGGGCCATCAGCGCCGCCTCCAGGGTCTGCTCGGGCGTCTCGACCGCGCACGGTCCGGCGATCACGCTGAGCGTCCCCGGCCCGATCGGCACCCCGCCGACCCGGATCACCGAGCGGGCCGGATGGTGCTCCCGGCTGACGAGCTTGTACGGCACCGAGACGCGCATGACCCGCAGCACGCCGGACCGGCTGCCCAGATTGAGGGCGTCGAAGTCCGCCACGTCGCCGACCAGCCCGACGATCGTACGGGAGACGCCCCGGCTGACGAAGGCGTCGCCGCCCGCGGCCCGGACCAGGTCCACCACGGCCTGCACCTCGGCCGGCGTGGCACCCGGAGCCATCACCACCACCATTTCGCACTCCTCTCCGATGAATGTTCGGTGAAACGCCCGCGCATCGCCGGGAACGGCGGGATTCGATGCCGGTAATGGCGGCGGAGCGAGCGTTTACAAAGGTTCTCACGATGTCATTGACCGGGCAATTAATAATGTGTCGGTAATTGTCACATCCGTGGACCACCCCTGTCCGTGGTCCGGGATGCTCCGATTGGGTGGAATGTCGGGGGTGGGC
Source organism: Actinoplanes sp. NPDC051851 (assembly GCF_040681165.1). Lineage (NCBI taxonomy): Bacteria > Bacillati > Actinomycetota > Actinomycetes > Micromonosporales > Micromonosporaceae > Actinoplanes > Actinoplanes sp. NPDC051851. Next base: position 18,525 of record NZ_JBFAYF010000037.1, read on the forward strand.
CGTTCAGGCATGTCTTATCTGGCCACTGGGCGGAGCCTAGGGGTCGGCTGAACGGTGGGCCCGGTGGGGGATCGTGAGGGAAATTGGCCGCCAGAACATCCGGCACCAGGGCTTTTTTGCCCGTGAGTCGGACATTCATCGCAACGAGTGGATCGTGCCCCGGTAAACAGGTGTTTAAGCGCGGAAGAGGTGCCGAAACCGGCAAATCTCTGCGGAGTGGCCTAGGGGGTGTCAGGGGTACCCGGTTTCACTGGGGTTTCGTCGGCAAAAAAGGCGGTGCTAGGTTCCTTTCGGTACGAAATTCGTGTTCTACCGGGGGCGCTTCTCAACAGATGATGGGGAGTCGGAAGACGTGACAGAAAAGTATCCGGAAAACATCACCGGCAGGATTCGCGGAGATCACCGCGACCGGATCTCGGAGCCGGTGTGAGAACTGACGAGGAGAAGATCAATCAGCAGCCGGCCGTTCAGGTGGAGGTCGGAGCTCTCGTCCTGGCAGACTCTCCGCGGCTGTCCGGCGTGAACGACGAGCACATCGAGGTGCTCGTCGCGGCCGAGAACCCGTTGCCGCCGATCGTCGTGCACCGGGCGACGATGCGGGTGATCGACGGGGCTCACCGCCTGAAGGCCGCCGTGCGACGTGGCGCGGCGACGATCGCGGTCCGTTTCTTCGACGGCGACGAGTCCGAGGCGTTCGTCCTCGCCGTACGCCTCAACGTGGCACACGGCCTGCCGCTCGCGCTCGCCGACCGCAAGCGGGCCGCGGAGCGGATCATCGCCTCCCACCCGCAGTGGTCGGACCGCCGGGTCGCCTCGGCCACCGGCACCTCACCGGTGACCGTGGCCGAGGTGCGCCGCCGGGTGATCGGTGAGGTCTCGTCGACCGGCAGCCGGATCGGGCAGGACGGCCGGGTCCGTCCGCTCGACGGCAGCGCGGGCCGGCTGCTGGCCGGCCGGCTCATGGTGGAGAACCCCGAGCTCTCCCTCCGGCAGGTCGCCCGGGCAGCGGCGATCTCCCCGGAGACCGCCCGGGACGTACGCAATCGACTGCGCAACGGCCGGGAACTGGTGCCCGGCCCCCGCCGGCGGGACACCTCCGGCGCCGCCGAACCGGCCACCGGCCGCGGCGAGCGGACCTCGGTCGGCATCCTGCCGCCGCCGGTCCGGCTCACCCGGCGACCGGTGCTGGACCGGGGCGTCATGGTCAACCGGCTCCGCTCCGATCCCGCGCTGCGCTACAGCGAGACCGGCCGCAACCTCCTGCGGCTGCTCAGCCTGCACGCGCTCTGGACCGAGGACTGGGAGTCGATCGTGCACAACCTGCCGCCGCACTGCAGCGGCATGGTGGCCGACCTCGCCCGGCAGTTCGCCGACCTCTGGGCCGACTTCGCGAGCCGGGCCGACCAGGACGTGGCCCAGGTCGGCTGACCTGCGTCCCGGCAGTCCAAGCAGACAACACGAACGGTTGGACGACCAACACCGCAGTGGAGGCTTGTCATGGACATCCACACCATCGATCATCTCGAGTTCTACGTGGAGGACGCCGAGAAGGCGGCCACCGAACTGAGCGACCTGTTCGGCTTCACCGTCTGCGGTCAGGGCGGTCCGGACAGCGGACTGGCCGGCCGCCGGTCGGTGCTCCTGCGCCAGAACGCGGTCACCCTGCTGGTCACCTCGGCGCTCGACGCCGGGCACCCGGCCGCGGACTTCGTCCGGGAGCACGGCGCCGGGGTGGCGGTGGTCGGCTTCGCGGTCGACGACGCGGCCGCCGCGTACGCCGAGGCGGTCCGCCGGGGCGCCGAGCCGGTCACCGGCCCGGTCACCCACACCCGGGACGGCGAGAGTGCCACGTTCGCGACGGTCCGCGGCTTCGGGGACGTCGCCCACCGGTTCACCTCGAGAACCGGGACGGGCGGCACCTTCGCGCCCGGCGCCATCGAGGAGACCACCGGGCCGGGCGCCGCACCCGGCCTGCTGCACGCGGTCGACCACCTGGCGGTCTGCCTGCCCGCCGGAACCCTCGACCCGACCATCCGCTGGTACCAGGAGGTCTTCGACTTCGAGCAGACCTTCGAGGAACGCATCATCGTGGGCAGCCAGGCGATGAAGTCCAAGGTGGTGCAGAGCGGCTCGCGGGGCGTCACCTTCACCATCATCGAACCGGACACGTCCCGTGCCCCCGGCCAGATCGACACCTTCATCCGGGACAACGCCGGGGCCGGGGTGCAGCACGTGGCCTTCCTGACCGAGGACATCGCCGCCGGCGTGCGCGACTGCACCGACCGGGGGCTGCGCTTCCTCGTCACGCCGGACGAGTACTACGCCGCGCTGCCGGACCGGCTCGGCGACGTGGGGATGCCGGTGGCGACCCTGCAGGAGCTGAACGTCCTGGCCGACCGGGACTACGGCGGCGTGATGCTGCAGATCTTCACCGAGTCCCGGCACGAGCGCCGCACCCTCTTCTACGAGCTGATCGAGCGGCACGGCGCACGTACCTTCGGCAGCAACAACATCAAGGCGCTGTACGAGGCGGTCGAGCGCCAGCAGGCCGCCGAGCGCGAGTCCCTCGACCTCGACTGAGGTCTCATGACCGGAAGGGATCACCCGCCGCACGAGAGGCGGGTGATCCCTTCCGGTCAGCGGGCCGGCCCACGGACGGTGCCGAGCGCCGCGGCCTCGGCCACGGTCGCGCACCCGGCCAGGCCCAGCGCGTCGCGGATCTCGCCGGTGAGCAGGTCGAGGGCCCGGGCGACCCCGGGCTCACCGCCGGCGGCCAGCGCCCAGCAGACCGGGCGGCCGACCAGCACACCGGCCGCGCCCAGCGCCAGCGCGCGCACCACGTCGGTGCCGCTGCCGATCGCCCCGTCCACCAGCACCGGGTACCCGCCGTCCACCGCCGCGACCACCTCGGCCAGGGCATCGACGGCGGGCAGCGCCCCGTCCAGCTGCCGGCCGCCGTGATTGGAGACGACGATCGCGTCCACCCCGGAATCGACGGCCCGCCGCGCGTCCTCGGGCGCGAGGATCCCCTTGAGCACCACCGGCAGCCGGGTGCTCCGGCGCAGCAGGCCGACCGTGTCCCAGCTCAGCGCGGGGGAGAAGGCCTCGGCCGTGTGCCGTGCCACCGCCGACGTCGTGGCCTCGCGGGTGTGCGCGGTCGCCCCGGTCTCCAGGTTGGCGGCGCGGACCCCGGCCGGCAGCGTGAAGCCGTTGCGGAGGTCGCGGAGCCGCCGGGCCATCCACGGGACGTCGACGGTGAGCACCACGGCCCGGCACCCCGCGGCCTCGGCCCGGGCGACCAGGTCGAGGGTCCGCCCGGTGTCCCGCAGCCAGTACACCTGGAACCAGACGTCACCGCCGGCCGTGGTCAGCTCCTCGATCGCCACGCTGCTCAGCGTGCTCGCGATGAACGGCACCCCGGCCGCCGCCGCGGCCCGCGCCGTGGCCAGTTCCCCCTCCGGGTGCAGCAGCCGCTGGTACGCCACCGGCGCGATGGCGACCGGAACGCTCGCCGGGCGCCCCAGCAGCCGGGTGCCGGTCGTGCACCCGGCGACGTCGCGCAGCACCCGGGGGCGCAGGAAGACGCCGTCCAGCGCGGCCCGGTTGGCCGCCAGGGTGATCTCGGCACCGCTGCCACCGGCCACGAAGTCCCGGACGGCGGGGTCCAGCACGGCCCGGGCCATCGGCTCGAAGTCGGCCAGGCAGTGCGCCGCGGCGACCCGCTCGCTGCCGGTGGGTGTGATCGTGGCGACGGTCGAATCCCGCATGGACGTCCCCCGTTCCTCGATGTTTCTGGAATCGACTCGGACCCTACGATGACGCCGGTAAATCTGGCCATGCTGTTCGCGGTGAATGGGCAGGCGTCCAACTGTCAGTTTTCCGAAGGGGCCGTACTCCCTAAACTGGGCACGCATTTCAGGAACTGCCCGCGGTTATTCGAGGCGGTGACACCGGATGATTCGCAGTATCGCCATCATCGGCACCGGGCTGATCGGGACCTCGGTCGCGCTGGCCGTACGCCGACAGGGGATCACCACCTTCCTGGCCGACCGCGACGGCGCCGTGGCCCGGGCCGCCGCGGCGCGCGGAGCCGGCCGGGCCGAGGCACCGCCGGGGCCGGTGGACCTCGCGGTCCTCGCCGTCCCCCCGGGGCAGATCGGCCCGGTGCTGACCGCCGCGCAGGCCGCCGGGCTGGCGCGCAGCTACACCGACGTGGCGAGCGTGAAGGGTGAACCGGAGCGCGCGGTGCTGCGGGACGCGCCCGACCCGGCCGCGTTCGTGGGCGGCCACCCGATGGCCGGCCGGGAGCGGTCGGGTGCCGCCGCGGCCCGGGCGGACCTCTTCGACGGGCGGTCCTGGCTGGTCACACCGTCCGCGGTGACCTCGGCGGAGGCGCTGGACCGCGGGGTCGAGCTGGCCCGGCTGTGCGGCGCCGACCCGGTGGTGATGTCCAGCGCCGTCCACGACGAGACGGTGGCCCTGGTCTCCCATCTGCCGCACCTGGTCGCCAGCCTGATGGCGGCCCGGCTCGCGGACGCGCCCGGTGGGGTGGTCCGGCTGGCCGGGCGGGGCGCCCGCGACGTCACCCGGATCGCCGCGGGCGACCCGGCCCTCTGGACCGACATCGTCCGCGCCAACGCGCCGGCCGTGGCCCGGCTGATGCGCGACCTCTGCGCGGACGCCGGCCGGGTCGCCGCGGCGCTGGACGAGGTGGCGGAATCGGGCACCGGCCTCGCCACGGTGACGGACCTGCTGGAGCGCGGCGCGATCGGTGCCGGCCGACTCCGGTGACCATTATTCCCTCGGAGGAAAAGATCGTGCTGGACGCCCCCGTACCCCCTATTCCGGGCCATTCTCTGGTACTGCTCCTATTGCAGATCGGGGTGCTTCTGACATCGGCGATCCTGCTGGGACGGCTGGCCGGGCGATACGGCATGCCGGCCATCGTCGGTGAGCTCGCGGCCGGCGTCCTGCTCGGGCCGTCGCTGCTGGGCTGGCTGGCGCCCGGGATCTCCGCCGGGCTGCTGCCGGCCCGGCCGGACCAGGTGCACCTGCTCGACGCGGTCGGCCAGATGGGTGTGCTGCTGCTGGTCGGCCTCACCGGCATCGAGATGGACCTGCGGATGATCCGCCGCCGCAGCGGCACCGCGGCCACGGTGAGCCTGTCCGGCCTGCTGATCCCGCTCGGGCTCGGCGTCGGGCTCGGCTTCCCGCTGGCCCGCCTGCTCGACGTACGTGGGGACGTCACGGTCTTCGTGCTCTTCCTCGGCGTGGCGATGTGCGTCAGCGCCATCCCGGTGATCGCCAAGACCCTGCTCGACATGCGGCTGATGCACCGGGACATCGCGCAGCTCACCCTCGCCGCCGGAACCCTGGACGACGCCGTCGGCTGGTTCCTGCTCTCGGTGGTGTCGGCGATGGCGGTCGGCGGCCTGACCGGGTGGCAGATCGGGCTGGCCGTCGGGTGTCTGCTGCTGGTGGTCCTGCTGGCGGTGGTGGTCGGCCGCCCCCTGGTCCGTGCCGCGATGCGCTTCGCCGGCGACGATCCGCAGCGGACGATCGGGGTCTCCGCCGCGCTCATCGTGCTGGCCGGCGCGGGCACCCAGGCGCTGGGGCTGGAGGCGGTGTTCGGCGCGTTCCTCTGCGGCATGCTGATCGGCAACACCGGTGACCGGGTCCGTGGCCGGATCGCCCCGCTGCGCACCGTGGTGCTCGGCGTGCTGGCCCCGGTCTACTTCGCCACCGCCGGCCTGCGGATCGACCTGCGCGCGCTGGCCCGCCCGGCGGTCCTCGGCGCCGCGCTGCTGGTGCTGGTCACCGCGGTGGTGGGCAAGTTCGCCGGCGCCTACCTGGGCGCCCGTCTCAGCCGGCTCGGCCGCTGGGAGGCCCTGGCCCTGGGCGCCGGGATGAACGCGCGCGGCGTCATCGAGGTGATCGTCGCGATGGTCGGCCTGCGCCTGGGCATCCTCAACACCGCCACCTTCACGATCGTCGTCCTGGTCGCGGTGGTCACCTCGCTGATGGCACCCCCGCTGCTGCGGATCGCCATGCGGCACGTCCCGGTCACCCCGGAGGAGGAGGCCCGGCGGCAGCTCGGCACCGTCTCCGGCCCGTCCGCCGCGGCCCTGCCGAGTCACTGAGAGGAACGAGCCATGGACGTACGCACACCCCGCTGGACGGTCGGCGAGGACATCGACCTCGCGGCACCCGATCTCTACGCCGGATCACGGCACCACGACCTCTGGCGGCGGGCCCGTGCCACCCACCCGGTCGCCTGGGTCGACTCGGCCCGGGCCGGCGGGTTCTGGTCGGTGACCACGCACGACCTGGCGAGCCGGGTCCTCAAACAGGCCCGGATCTTCAGCTCGGCGCAGGGCATGCGGCTGGGCGGCAGCCCGGCGGCGGTACGCGCCGCGTCCGGCCGGATGATGGTGGTCTCCGACGGGGAGACGCATCGCGCGCTGCGCTCGGCGCACGCCTCCTGGTTCAGCGGCCGGGCGGTGGCCGCTCTCGGCCCCCTGCTGGACCGGCGTCTCGAGGCGCGGCTGCGGGAGATCCTCGCCGAGCCGGGCCCGGTCGACGCGGTGCCGGCGATCGCCGGGCAGATCCCGATGTGGGCGCTGTTCGGGATGATGGACGTACCGGAGAGCGACCAGGACGAGCTGGCCCGGCTGACCGCGGCGGCCTTCGACGACGCGGACGAGAGCGTGGCCGCCGCCCGGGAGCGGGCCGGCGCGCACGCCGGGATCTTCGGGTACTTCGCCGACCTGGTCGACCGGCGGCGCGAACGGCCCGGCAACGACGTGGTGAGCTCGCTGACCCGGGCCGAGACGAAGATCGGCAGGCTGAGCGACGACGTCGTCATCCTGAACTGCGACGGCCTGCTCAACGGTGGCCTGGAGACCACGCCACACGCGGTGTCCGGGGCGCTGCTGGCCTTCGCCGAGCATCCCGGGGAGTGGCAGCGGCTCCGCAAGGACCCCGGGCTCATCGCCCCGGCGGTGGAGGAGATCCTGCGCTGGACGTCACCGGCGATGCAGGCGATGCGGACCGCGACCGAGGACGTGACCCTGGGCGCGGCCGAGATCCGCGCCGGTGATCGGGTGGCGGTGTGGCTGCCCTCCGCGAACCGGGACGAGACGGTCTTCCCGGAGCCGGACACCTTCCGGATCGACCGGGAGCACAACCCGCACCTGGCCTTCGGCGGCGGCCCGCACGTCTGCATCGGCGCCACCCTCGGGCGGCTCGAGCTCCGCAGCTTCCTCTCGGTGACGACCCGCCTGGTGGCGGCCGTGGAGTTGGACGGCGAACCGGTCCGCCAGCCGTCGAACTTCCTGCACGGCCTCACCCACCTGCCGGTTCGCCTGATCCCCGACTTCGGCGCCTGACACCATGGAGGACCGGCGCCGCCGCCGGCTCAGCGATCCGCGGGTTCCGGGGCCGGCTTGTCCAGGCTGGTGCGCAGCGAGACCGGCTGGAGCAGTACCGCCGCGACCACGCCGAGCAGCGCCACGGCCGCCGAGAGCGCGAAGATGTGGCCGGTGGCGTCACCGTACGCGACCGGAACCGGCACCCCCGAAGCCCGCGCGGCGGCGACCTGCCGGGCCAGCACCGCGCCCAGGACGGCGACGCCGATGGTGCCGCCCAGCGACCGGAAGAACGCCACCGTCGCGCTCGCCGCGCCGATGTCCGCGAGCGCCACCGCGTTCTGCACGACCAGCACGAAGTTCTGCAGCGTCATGCCGACCCCGGTGCCGATCAGCACCATCGCCACCGCGATCAGTGCGATCGGCGTACCGGAATCGATCAGTCCCAGGACCGCGAACCCGGCGGTCAGGCTGATCGCGCCGGAGACCAGGAACGGCTTGAGCCGGCCATGACGGCTGATCAGGCGCCCGGCGACGATCGAGGAGATCAGGATTCCGGCCATCATCGGAATGGTCAGCAGTCCGGCCTCGGTCGGTGTGTGACCGCGACTGACCTGGAAGTACTGTGTCAGGAAGACGGCGGCGCCGTACATCGCGGTCCCGGCGGCGAGGCTGCCGAGGATGGCGAGCGCGGTGGTGCGCTGCCGCAGGATCCGCGGCGGCACGACCGGCTCGGCGGCGCGCGTCTCCACCCATGCGGCGAGCACCAGCAGGACCAGCGTGCCGCCGACCATCGCCGCGGTCTGCCACGAGCCCCACGCGAAGCTGTCGCCGACGAACGACACCCAGATCAGCAGCAGGCTGACGGCGGCGGTGATCAGGGTCGCGCCCCAGTAGTCGATCGTCACGTCGTCCCGCCGCACGGTCGGCAACTTCAAGGTCAACTGCAACAGGATCAAGTTCAGGACGCTTACGGGTACGCCGATGAAGAAGCACCACCGCCACCCCAGCCACGAGGTGTCCACGATGAACCCGCCCAGCAGCGGCCCGCCGATCGTCGAGATCGCCGTGACGCTCGACAGGTACCCGGCGTACCGGCCGCGCTCCCGGGGCGGGATCATCGCGCCGATCGCGATCTGGACCAGCGGCTGCAGCCCGCCGACCCCGACGCCCTGCACCGCCCGCGCGGCGATCAGCTGACCGGCGCTCTGGGCCAGCCCGGAGGCGACCGACCCGGCGATGAAGACCACGGTCGCGATCTGGATCAGTGCCTTCTTGCTGTACAGGTCGGCGAGCTTGCCCCAGAGCGGGGTGGCGGCCGTCGCGGCGAGCAGGGTCGCGGTGACCACCCAGGTGTACTGGGTCGGCGAGCCGTGCAGGTCGGCGAGCATCCGGGGCAGCGCCGTGGAGACCACGGTGCTGGCCAGCGTGGAGACGAAGAGGGCGAGCAGCAGGCCACTGAGTGCTTCCAGGACCTGCCGCGACGGCTTACCGGTGGTGCTCATGTATCGGGGTCCCCCGTACGGATCTGCAGGACGCGGCCCTCACCGTCGGCGGCGAGGTGGATCGTGCCGTCGTCGGCGACGGCGAGCCCGGCGAAGGGCCGGGGCACCCCGGGCAGGCCGGGCAGCCCCTCGGCGAAGAGCGCCGGCTGCTCACGCGGGGGCAGCCCGACCGGGAGATCATCCGCGAGCACCCGGAGGCCCGGGCGGGCCGGCCCGGAGGCCGGCGCCCGGACGTCCCCGCCGGTACGAGGGGCGGGCAGCCCGACGGCGAGCAGCCGCCGCCGGCCGGTCTCCACGATCAGCAGGTCGTCGCCGTCGATGGCGAGGCCCTGCGGGGTGTCCAGCCCGTCGGTGATCAGGAACGGTCCGTCGTCGTCGAGGCGGTAGACCGCACCGCGCTCCTCGTCGCTGACGTGGACCCGGCCGGCGGCGTCGACCGCGAGTCCGGTCGGGAGGCCCAGCCCCTCGGCGAGCACCGTGACCCGGTCGGCGGCGTCGACGGCGATCACCCGGCCGGCGCCGGATTCGGCGACGATCAGCTCGTGCGCACGGCGTACGCAAACCGATCCTGGCTGATCGAGACCGGAGGCCCGCGTGCGCACCTGCCGTGACCCGCGATGGTAGGTCTTGATCTGACCGAACTGGGACGTCAGGTGCAACTCGTCGCCGTCGGCCGCGATCCCGTGGGCGAAGGTGTGCAGCTCCGTGGTGCCGCCGTCCGCCGTGATCATCCGGTAGTGGTCGGCGGCGTGAACCTTTCCGGCCAGGTCGATGGTCACGCCGAACGGGCCGCAGAGCCCCGGCGGCACGATCTCGCGGGTCCGGCCGCCGGGCAGCAACTCGGTGATCCCGCCGCGCGCATAGCTGGAGACGAAGATCCGGTTCTCGTCGTCGACGGCGCCGTTGTCGATGCCGATCACCCCGGTGGTGAGCACGGTCCGACCGTCGTCGCCGATCACCGTGACCGTGCCGGCGGCGTCCCGGGAGAGCACGTGCAGCAGCCCAGCCCGGTCGAAACGCACCGCCACCGGCTGATCAACCTGGGTCACGAGCTCGGGAGCGGAAGAGCCTGCGAGGGGCAGCCGGTAGATCTCGCCGGTGAGCATGTGCGGGTAGTAGAGGCAGCCGTCCGGGCCCACCTGCATGGCGTTCCCCATGGCGAGACCGGTGGCCAGCACCACCGGTCGCCCGGCGGTCAGCTCCAGGAGCCGCCCGCCGGGGACCATCTCGTTGACGAAGAGTCGCCCGTCCGCGCAGGCGATCCCGTTCGGTGCCCGGATCCCGTCGGCGACCAGCGTGAACGTCCCGTCGGGGGCACGCCGCCAGACCCGGCCGGGCACCAGGTCGGTGACGACCATCGCCCCGGACGAGTCGAACGCCAGGTCGTCGGGCGCCTGGATCGGACCGCCGGGCGGCACGATCGGCTCGACGTCGCCGGTCGCGAGGTCCACGGCGCTGATCCGCCCGGCCAGGAACTCGGCGACGTAGAGCCGCCCGTCCGGACCGAACGCGACGCCGTTGGAACCACGCAGGGTCATAGCACCTGATCCATCCCGCCGTTGGCGCGCCATTCGCGCAGCAGAGCGTGGAAGGCGACCGGACCGGGCCCGTACGCGTTGCTCACCGGCCGCGGCTTGCCCTCGTTGTTGTAGTAACCCGGTGTGCACGCGGCCTGGAACTCGCGGGTGTCCGGCGCCGTCGCGCGGATCGTGTCGACCCACGCCTGCTCGGCCTCGGCGGTCGGCTCGATGACGGTGCTGCCCCGGCGCCGCGCCTCGGCGACCACCGCGCCGATGTGGTCGGCCTGCTCCTGCAGGACGTGCACGAAGTTGACCGAGGCGGCGTTCTGCAGGCTCCCGAGGTGGAACAGGTTCGGGTACCCGTGGCTGTAGAAGCCGTGCAGCGTCCGCGGACCCTGCGCCCAGGAGTGCAGCAGCGGCAGCCCGCCGCGGCCGAGGACCGGCAGCGTCCCGGAGAAGACGCCCGAGACGCCGACCTCGAAGCCGGTCGCGAAGATGACGCAGTCCAGCTCGTACGCGGTGTCGCCGACCACGACGGCCGTCTCGGTCATCCGGCTGATGCCGCCGGTGTCCGCGGTGTCGACCAGCGTGACGTTCGGCCGGTTGAAGGTCTGCAGGTAGAGATCGCTGAACGCGGGCCGCTTGCACATGTAGCGGTACCAGGGTTTGAGCAGCTCGGCGATGGCCGGGTCGGCCACGACGGCGTCCACCCGGTCGCGGATGCCGTTCATCTTCTCCGCGTCGGCGAGCTCCAGCTCCTCGTCGGTCAGCCCGGTGTCGCTGCCGGTCAGGAAGGTGCGCTGCAGGCCCGCGGTGCTGGTCCAGCCGTCGGCGACCAGGTTCTCCGCGTAGTCGCCGCCGGTCACCACGGCGAGGAAGTTCTCCATCCGCTCCCGCTGCCAGCCGGGCTCCAGCGAGGCGGCCCACTCCGGGTCGATGGGCCGGTTGTCGCGTACGTCGACCGAGGACGGGGTGCGCTGGAAGACCACGAGCTCACCGGCCTCGGCGGCGATCTGCGGGATGACCTGGATGCCGGTCGCCCCGGTGCCGATCACGCCGATCCGCTTGCCGGCCAGGTCGTAGCCGGTGTCCCAGCGGCTGGTGTGGAAGGTGTGCCCGCGGAAGTCCTCGATGCCGGGGATGCCGGGCAGCTTCGGCTGGGTCAGGGTGCCGGAGGAGAGCACCACGTACCGGGAGCGGAACTCGTCGCCCCGGTCGGTGCGCACGGTCCACTCGTTCGCCTCGTCGTCCCAGCGCAGCTCGGTGACCCGGGTCTGGAACATGGTGTCCCGGTAGAGGTCGAAGTGCTTGGCGATCGCCACGGTGTGCTGGCGGATCTCCTCGCCGGGGGAGTACCGCCACGTCGGGACGTACCCGAGCTCCTCCAACAGCGGGAGGTACACCGTGGACTCGATGTCGCAGTGGATGCCGGGGTACCGGTTCCAGTACCACGTACCGCCGACGTCACCGGCCTCGTCGATCAGCCGCAGGTCCTCGATCCCGGCCTGGCGCAGCCGCGCCCCGGTCAGCAGGCCGCCGAACCCGGCGCCGATCACGGTCGCCTCGACCCGGTCGGTGACCGGTTCGCGCGGGGTGAACTCGGTGTACGGGTCCTTCGCGTAGTAGCCGAACTCGCCGGTGGCCCGGCGGTACTGGCCACTGCCCTCGGGCCGGATGCGGCGGTCGCGTTCGGCGCGGTACTTCGTCCGCAGGCCCGGGAGGTCCAGGGTCATCAGTGCCCTTCCGTCGGTTTCGTCCGATCGATGGGCACGCTAGCGGTTGGACCGATTTTAAATCAAGTGACTGAATCCGACTCGGCGCGGGGTCACATCGGATACCGCGGATGCGGTACGCCGCCACCCGGTCGAAAGGTCCATGCTTGTACGCATGCCCGCTGCCACCAAAGGGCCGACGAAGCCCCGCCTCCTCGTTGTCATCCCCGACCCTGACCAGCGCGGATCCCTCTCCGCGCGGCTGGCGCTGGCGGGGTACGCGGTGGAGACGGCCGCCACCGGCGCCGCCGCCCTGCGATTACTCGACGACCGCCACGTGGACCTGATCGTGGTCGATGTGGAGATCCCCGACCTCTACGAGCTGTCCCGCAACCGTCCCGCCCTGGCCGCCCGCCCCTCGGTCCTCTGTGTCACCCCCTGCGAGAACCTGGAGATGCTGCTCCCCGAGCTCGGCACCGAGGTCGGCGACTACGTGACCAAGCCGTGCCGGGAGGCCGAGCTGCTGGCCCGGGTCCAGGTGCTGCTCAAGGCCCGCCGGCCGGACGTGCTGCGGCACGGCGACCTGCTGCTCAACGAGGTGGTCTGCCAGGCCTGGCGCGGCGAGCGGCTGCTCGGCGTCACCCCGGCCGAGTACCGGCTCCTGCGCTACCTGCTGGTCAACGCCGGTCAGGTGCTCTCCAAGGACCAGCTCGCCTGGCAGGTCTGGCGCGAGCCGCGCGGCGGGAACGCCATCGAACGCCTGGTCAGCCGGCTGCGGGACAAGGTGGACCAGAGCCCGCCGGTCCGGATCCACACCCACCGCGGATTCGGATATCAACTCAAGTAGGACGCGTCAGGTGTTTGTCAGCTAATCCTGTTCGGATGGGGTCATGACGGTCGCCGATTACCCGATGGAACGGGAAAAGACGTGCCCCTTCGCCCCCGCCGCCGGCATCCGCGCGATGCCGGGCCTGGGCCGGGTGCGGATCTGGGACGGCAGCACGCCGTGGATCATCACGAGCCACGCCGATCAGCGGGCGCTGCTCAACGACCCCCGGCTGAGCATCGACGAGAAGAAGCCGAACTACCCGCACATGACCCGGTCGCGGGCGGCCCAGGCACCCCATCACCCGAATCTGATCACCAACACCGACCCGCCGGAGCACACCCGGCTACGGCGTACGGTGAACGCGCCCTTCATGGTGAAGCGGGTGGAGGCGCTGCGCCCGCGGATCCAGCAGGTGATCGACGGGCTGATCGACGACATGCTGGCCGGCCCGAACCCCGCCGACCTGGTCACCGCGATCGGCCTGCCGGTGCCGACCCTGGTGATCACCGAGATCCTCGGCGTCCCCTACGCCGACCACGAGTTCTTCCAGGAGGCGAGCCACCGGGCGATCAGCCACGACACCGACCCGGAGGACGGCGCCGCGGCCGGCCGGGACCTGGGCGAGTACCTCGCCGCGCTGCTGGTCAAGAAGATGGCCGAGCCCGCGGACGACGTGCTCTCCGAGATGGGCGCGCGGGTCAAGGCCGGCGAGATGACCCACACCGAGGCGGTGATCATGGGTAGCGCCATCCTGATCGCCGGCCACGAGACCAGTGCCAGCATGATCTCGCTCGGCACCCTGGCCCTGCTGCAGAACCCGGACCAGCTGGAGCTCCTGCGGGAGCGGAGCGACGACCCGAAGTTCGTGGCGAACGCCGCCGAGGAGATCCTGCGCTACCTGACGATCGTGCACACCGGCATCCGGCGGATCGCGATCGAGGACATCGACCTGCGCGGCACCACGATCCGGGCCGGCGACGGCGTCATCTTCGACCTCTCCGGCGCGAACTGGGACGCCGCCGAGTTCCCCGAGCCGGAGAGGCTCGACCTGAGCCGCCCGGCGCGCTCGCACCACGCGTTCGGCTACGGCGTACACCAGTGTCTCGGGCAGTCGCTGGCGCGCGTCGAACTGCAGGTCGCGTACGGCACGATCTACCGCCGGATCCCCACGCTCGCGCTCGCGGTGCCGTTCGAGGAGGTGCCGTTCGCGATGGAGGGCGTCGCCTACGGTCTGCGATCGCTTCCGGTCACCTGGTGAAAGGGGTTCCCCTCATGAAGATCGAGTTCGACGAACCGAAGTGCGTCGCCGCCGGCCAGTGCGTGATGGTCGCGCCCGACGTCTTCGACCAGCGGGACGAGGACGGCGTGGCGATCGTCCTCGCCGCCGAGCCCGGCCCGGAGCAGCACGACGCGGTGCGCGAGGCCGCGGCGGTCTGCCCGGCCGCGGCGATCCGCCTGGTGGAGGCATGAGGTCGGTCGTCGTGGTGGGCGCCTCGGCCGCCGGGCTCTCGGCCGCCGAGACGCTGCGGCGGGAGGGCTTCGAGGGGACGCTCACGCTGATCGGCGAGGAGCTCGACGCACCGTACGACCGTCCGCCGCTCTCCAAGCAGATCCTGGCCCAGGAGTGGGAGGCCGGCCGGCTGGCGCTGCGGACCGTCGAGCAGCTCACCGCGCTCCGTCTGGACCTGCGGCTCGGGGTCCGCGCGACGGCGCTCGACACCGCGTCCCGGGTGGTCACCCTGGCGGACGGGACGGCCATCGGCTACGACGGCCTGGTCATCGCCACCGGGGTGCGGCCGCGCACGCTCCCCGGTTCCGGCGCGCACGTCCTGCGTACCCTCAAGGACGCGCTCGACCTGCGGGAACGGCTGCGTCCCGGCACCCGGCTGACCATCGTCGGCGCCGGATTCCTCGGTGCCGAGTGCGCCGCCGTGGCCCGCGGGATCGGCTGCGACGTGGTGATGCTCGAACCCGCGCCGGTCCCGCTGGCGCACGCGGTCGGCGAGCAGATCGGCCGCTTCCTCTCCGGCGTGCACCGGTCGCACGGGGTCGACCTGCGTACCGGGGTGGGCGTCGACGCGGTGGCCGACGGGGGAGTGCGGCTCGCCGACGGAACGCTGGTCGAGTCGGACGAGGTGCTGGTCGCGATCGGGTCGGTGCCGAACACGGAGTGGCTCGACGGCAGCGGGCTGACCGTGGACGACGGCGTGGTCTGCGACGAGTTCAGCGCCGCCGGGCCGGACGTGTTCGCCGCCGGTGACGTGGCGCGGTGGCACAACCCGCTCTTCGGTACGCCGATGCGGATCGAGCACCGGACCAACGCCGCCGAGCAGGGCATGGCCGCGGCCCGCAACCTGCTCTGGCCGGACGGGCGGAAACCGTTCGCGCCGGTGCCGTACTTCTGGTCCGACCAGTACGACCTGAAGATCCATGCGTACGGGTACCTGCGGGGCCACGACCGGGTGGAGATCGCGGACGGCGATCTCGCGGACGGGCGCTTCGTGGCGGCGTACCGGAGGAAGGGTCGTCTGGTCGGCGCCCTGGCGGTGGGCATGCCGCCGAAAGTGATCAGGCCGTGGCGGCAGGCCATCGCGATGGGAGGTCAGGAATGAGCGACGACGTCGTGGTCATCACCGGAGCCGGTGGCATGGGACTCGCGGTCGCCCGGCGGATCGGCAGCGGGCGGACGGTGATCCTCGCGGACGCCTTCGCCGCGTCGCTGGACCGTGCGGTGGCCGAGCTGTGCGCCGAGGGGTACGCGGCGAAAGGCCAGGTCACCGACGTCTCCTCGGCCGAGGCGGTCGGGTCGCTCGCCTCGTACGCGGCGGCCGAGGGGCGGATCGCGGCGATCGTGCACACCGCCGGGGTGTCGGCGGCGACCGCGACCGTCGACCAGATCATGCGGGTGGACCTGGCCGGGACCGCCCACGTGATCGACGCGTTCGAGCCGGTCGTGGGGCGCGGCTCCTCGCTGGTCTGCGTGGCGAGCATGGCCGGGCACTACGCGTCGCTGTCCGCCACCGACGAGCAGGCGCTGGCCACCGCACCCTCCTCGGAACTGCTCGCGCTGCCGGTGCTCGGCTCGGTCGGCGACGATCGGGTGGCCGCCTACATCCTGGCGAAGCGGGCCAACCAGGTACGGGTACAGGCCGCGGCGCTCGCCTGGAACCGGCGCGGCGCCCGGATCAACACGATCAGCCCGGGCGTGATCTCGACGGCGATGGCCCGGGCCGAGCAGGAGTCCTCGTCCGGCGACCACATGATGGCGATGCTCACCGCGTGCGGCGCCGACCGCACCGGCACGCCCTCGGAGATCGCCGCCGCGGTGGCCTTCCTGACCGGCCCGGAGTCGCTCTACATCACCGGCACCGACCTGCTGATCGACGGCGGCCAGGCGGCGTGGATCCGCCACCACCGCTGATCACGTGCCGGTGCCGGTCACCGTGCTGGTCACCGTGCCGGTGCCTGCTCCGTCAGCCGGCGGGGGAGCCGGATCACGAAGGTGGTTCCGGTCTCCCCGTCGGCGAGGCCGATCGTGCCCTCGTGCCGTTCCACGATGGCCCGGGTGATCACCAGGCCGAGGCCGGTGCCCGGGATCCGCCGGTCGACCGCGCTGGACGCCCGGAAGAACCGCCGGAACAGCTGCGGCCTCTCGGCTTCGGGGATGCCGATCCCGGTGTCGGCCACCCGCCACACCACCTCGTCGGATCCGGCGTCCACCCGGATCGTGACGGCACCGCCCGCCGGGGTGTATTTCACCGCGTTGGAGAGCAGGTTGTCGGCGACCTGTCGCAGCCGATTCGGATCACCCTGCAGGCGGACGGTCCCGGGCAGCGCCGCGTCCACCGTGAGGTTCTTGTCCCCGGCCGCCGCGCGTACCGCCTGCATCGACTCCCGGATGATCTGGCAGAGATCGGTCCGCCGCGGTTCCAGCGAGAGCTGCCCGGATTCCAGGCGCGCCAGATCCAGCAGGTCGTCGGAGACCACCCGGAGATGGTCGGCGTTCCGGATGATCGTCCGGATCCGCCGTCGCTGCTCGTCCGGCCCGATCTCGTCGATCTCCTCCTCCAGCATGGTGGCCTCGGCGCTGATCACCGACAGCGGATTGCGCAGTTCGTGGGTCACCAGCGCCAGGAACTCGTCCTTGGTGCGGGCCAGCTCGACCGCGAGCTCCTCGGCCCGCCGTCGTTCCAGGTACTGCCCGACCTGTGCCGTGATGTTCGTCAGCAGGGCCGTCAGGGTCTTGTCCGGGTCCTCGATCCGGTCCCCGTACACGCAGAGCACCCCGATCGGCCGTCCACCGCTGGCCACCGGCACCCCGACCGCCACGTGCAGCCCGATCCGGTCGGCCGCCCGGCTCCGCGGCGACGCGGTGTCCGCCGCCAGGTGCGGCACCCAGATCGTCCGTGCCTGCGCGACGACGCGCCCCGGCACCGTCGTCGGCCCGACCGTCAGCTCCTCGGCCGCGAAATCCCCGAGCTCCATCCCCGGCGCGTACCTCGCCGCGCAGGTGAGCACCCGCTGCTGCTCACCGGCCACCTGGTGCCGCGCATCGGTCAGCCACAGCTCGGTGACCGGCCATCCCATCCGCGAACCGAGCGCCTCGGTGACCCGTGCCGCCGCGTCCGCGCTGGAATCGGCCTCGACCAGCCCCCGCGAGATCGCCGCCTCCACCGCCGCGAACCGCCGTACCCGCTGGTCCACGGTCATGTCCCGGGCGAACCCGTGCAGGACCCGCCCCTCCGGTTCATCGATGATCGTCACGGTCATCTCCACCGGGAACTCGTGCCCGTCCCGGTGCGCGGCGACGAACGACAGATGCTGCCGCGTTCGCGGTCGCCCCACTCATCAGCGCCGCCAGTTCGGCCCGGTGCCCCTTCCGGAAACGTTCCGGAATGATCAGGTCGACCGCGTCCCGCCCGCAGGCCTCACGCGCCCGATGCCCGAACACGCTCTCCGTCACCGCGTTCCAGGCGAGCACCCGCCCACTCGCGTCCACCGCGAAATACCCCTGGTCGGCCGCTTCCAGCACCCTGAGCGGATCGGTCAGCACCACCGCCCCGCACTCGTTCCGCGCCACCGCTGACGACACCGTCTCACCGCCCTATCCCGCCAACGTACGCCGACCGCGTTCCCCCCGTCCGTCGATCACCGACGTCGACGTCTCCGGCCGGGGAATCCGGTCGCACCGCCGAGTGACGCGGGAGCGGTACCGGGGCCCACCGGCCGGGGCGTTTTCCCCGCGCCGATCGGGACGATCCGCCGCGGCGGCAAGCGTTCGCACACCGGCGCGCAGGCCGCACCAGGGAGCAGGATCGGCCGGGACCCACGCTGACCGTGGATCTGGCCACTGCGCGGCGGTGGCCTGCGCGGCCTGCGCATGCGGATCGTGGCCCCCCCCGCCGGCATGACCGCCCGGGTGATCGCCATCGCCGGTCTCCCGGGCAGGATCACGATCTTCGAGAGCCTGGACGAGGCCCGGTAATCCGTCGCCCGTTCACCGGCAGAATGGCGTTCATTATGGTCGATGCCATGGGTCTCGGGCGGCGGTCGTTGCTGGGTGGTTCGATGGGGCTGGCTCTGGCGCCCCGGTTCTCGTCGGTGGTGGAGGGGGCGGTGCCGGGCGGGCGGCTCGGGGACTGGCCCGATCCGGAGAGTTACGGGATCGCGGACACCCGACTCGACCTCTGGCCGCGGGACGACAACTCGTTCGTGCTGCCCCTCGAGCTGCGACCGCGCGATCGGGAACTGGGGCGGGTCTGGTTGCGTGATACGTACGTCAACTGCTTCGACGTGGAGGGCCGGGCGGTCTATGTCGCGACCGGGACCACGCGGGTGGCCGGGCTGGAGACGGCGGCGCCCTGGAACGACGGAATCTTCGTGTGGACGGCGCCGGCGCTGCGCGGGCCGTGGACGCTGGCCGACACCACGGGGATCCGGGCCGGTGCCGAGCGCGGGAAGGTCTGGTCGCCGGAGTTCGTGGGGGAGAACACGAGCGGGCGGACCGTGGTGGCGCCGTGGCAGGAGTACTGGACGGACACCGAGTTCGGGAAGCGGGGGGAGGCGTGGGCGCCGGAGGTGCACTACGTCCGGGGGAAGTGGTACATCGTCGCGTGCATGGGTGACCACTCGCGCAAGGTCGGGTCGTTCCTGCTGGTCAGTGAGGGCGGGGTGGCGGGGCCGTACCGGGTGGCGACCGGGAACCTGGAGAAGCCGTTCGGGGAGTCGTTCATCGGTGGGCCGGCGTTCGTCGAGCCCGGCGCCTACCACCACATCGACGGCGGATTGTACGCCGAGGGCGACGACGCGTGGCTGGTGCTGCACAACCACTGGTACGCGAGGTTCGCCGACGACATGGAGGACATCGTCCCGTCGACCGGGCTGCGGCAGTTCCGGGAGACGGCGTACAGCCCGGAGCCGTACCTGGAAGGTGCCCATGTCTTCCGGCACGCGGGGAAGTACTTCCTGGTCCAGGCGGCGTGGGACCGTACCTCGATCAACGCGGACGGCACCGTGCGCAACGCCTACGACACCGCGGCGACCGGGCGGGTCCAGTTCCAGTACGACGCGGTCGTGGCGGTGGCCGACGCGTTCGAGGGGCCGTACTCCGAGCGCTGGACGGCGGGCGTCGGGGCCGGCCACGACAACTTCTTCACCGACCACAACGGCGGGTTGTGGGCGACGTTCTTCCGCAACCCGAACTACGGCTACTGGTCGAACGCGGCGCGCCTCGCCGGCGCCGCCGTCCCGGGTGTGGTCCGGCTGGAGTGGACCGGTGACCGCCTCTACGTCCGGCGCCGCAAGCCCTGACTACCTGTCACGGGCGTAATGGGCGATGGCCAGGAGGAGTCCCGCGGCGCCCGCGAAGGCGCCACCGCCGGTGAGGATGGCCGCGGGGACGTTATTCCCTGCGGCATGGGCCAGCATTCCGGCGACACCGCTGACCCCGGTGGCCGTGAGCAGCATGAACCCGATCGGCATCCAGCGGTTCATCGCCGTTCGAGGTGCCTGATCGGACATGGGAACCACCTGGTCGCGAGGAACGATTCTGTCTCCAGTTTCTATTCAGTGCAGTGACTAGGCTAGTCATCGTTCGCCTTCTGTCAGACGATCTCGTCCATTGAATCTGCTACCTCGCAGTCAGGTATGGTGCATTCAGCTGGGAAGCAGCTGGTAATGTGGCTGCTGAGAGCGTCATCGTAGATGCT
The DNA here is from genome assembly GCF_040681165.1 of Actinoplanes sp. NPDC051851. Taxonomy (NCBI): domain Bacteria; kingdom Bacillati; phylum Actinomycetota; class Actinomycetes; order Micromonosporales; family Micromonosporaceae; genus Actinoplanes; species Actinoplanes sp. NPDC051851. The sequence goes on from NZ_JBFAYF010000037.1 coordinate 38,666, forward strand.
CACTCCAGACTGACTGAGGTTGAATAGAATGACTAGACTAGTCATGGCTGCGGATTCCGCCGGTTCCATCGGGCACTCCGCCCCGCTCGGGGCGCTGCGCCCGATCGCCAATCAGTGCACTGCGGGTAACTGCCCGACGGTGTATGTGGAGACTGATTCCGATCTGTCGGGTACGGCGACCGCCGTGGTTCAGGGATATGTAGTCTCGCCGGAGCGAGCGGGAATCGAGCTGCCCGAGGGCGAGGTGCTGGTGGAGGTGCCCATCAGCCTCCTGGCCGAAGCGGTTCGTAACCTGCCGGCCCAGCAGGGTCCGCCCGGAAGGTCTACTGAGGAGGTCTAGGATTTCTGTGGCACTCGGACTCCCCGGCGAGAGGGACGAGCCGGTCGGTAAGACGTTGGCCCGCATGCGCCAGGCCCGGCGGATGAGCGGTGCCAGACTGGCTGCCGCCGTGGGTCTGAGCCAGCCCAAGATCTCCCGGATCGAGCGGGGCAAGGGCCCGCTCACCGCAGAGGACATCGAAGCGATCGCCCGCGCGCTCGGCGCGGGCGACGCCGAGGTGCAGGCGCTGCTGGAGCGCGCGGAGCGTACGCGCGATCAGATGACGGACTGGCGGCCCGCCTCGAGCGGCCTGGCCGTGCAGCAGAAGACCCTGGCCGATTGGGAGGCCGGCGCCGAGTGCGTCCGTGTCTTCGAGCCGGCGCTCGTGCCCGGTCCCTTGCAGACCAGCGGGTACGCGAAGCTGGTGTTCCGGTCCTTCCAGCGGGTGCTCCTGCTTCCCGAGGAGGGCCAGACCGAGGCGGCGCTGCTGTCGGCGGTCTCGGCGCGGGTCCGGCGTCAGGAGGCGCTGGCCAATCCCGCCATCTCGTTCCGCTTCATTCTGGCCGAGGCGGTACTGAAGCGCCGGTCCTACCCGCTGGCGGAGCTGCTGGCCGAGATCAGCCACCTGCGGGAGATCATCGCGCATCATCCCAACGTCACCATCAGGATTCTCCCGGACGGCGCGCCGGCGGAGATCCCGCCGCTGCACGGGTTCGTCGTCGTCGACGACGGACTCGTCGTGGTCGATCTGTACAACACCGGGCTCACCTCCCGCAGTGACCGGGACGTGCAGAGCTACCGGCAGGTGTTCGAGCTTCTCGATGAACACGCCACCGACATCGGTCCCTTCCTCGACAGCTACGAGTCGCTCTACATCGACATGCTGAAGGCGACGTCAGGGAGGTAAAAGCAGTACCCCTCTCCTCTCGGGTGGAGCTCCTAGGGTCGAAGGCATGAACCGAGAGCTTGTGCTGAACAACGGGGTCGCGATGCCCGCGCTGGGGCTCGGGGTGTTTCAGAGCCCGCCCGAGGAGACGGCGGCGGCGGTGGAGACGGCGCTGCGGGCCGGGTACCGGCATGTCGACACCGCGGCGGCCTACGGAAACGAGCGGCAGGTCGGGGAGGGGCTCCGGCGGTCGGGGGTCGATCGGGACGACGTGTTCCTGGAGACCAAGGTGTGGGTGAGCGACTATGGATACGAGGCCACCCTTCACGCGTACCGGAAGGCGGTCAGGAAACTCGGCGTGGAACGGATCGATCTGCTGATCCTGCATCAGCCCGCGCCGGACCGGTGGGAGAAGACGGTCGACGCCTACCGGGCGCTGGAGCGGCTGCTCGCCGACGGTGGTGTGCGGGCGATCGGGGTCAGCAACTTCATGCGGCACCACCTCGAGCGGCTGATCGAGGCGACCTCGGTGGTGCCGGCGGTCAACCAGATCGAGCTGCACCCGTACTTCACCCAGCCGGACGTGCAGAAGGCCGGCGCGGAGCACGGCATCCTCACCCAGGCGTGGTCGCCGATCGGCGGGATCACGTTCTACCCGGGCTGGGGCGAGGAGCGCCGGAACGTGCTGCGGGATCCGGTGATCGCGGCGATCGCGGGCGAGACCGGGCGGACGCCGGCTCAGGTGATGCTGCGCTGGCACCTGCAACAGGGGCGCTCGGCGATCCCGAAGTCGACGAACCCGGGGCGGATCGCGGAGAACGTCGACGTGTACGGCTTCGACCTCACCGAGGAGCAGATGGCGCGGATCGACGCGCTGGACGCCGGGGTGCGCAACGGCCCGGACCCGGACGTGCCGCGTCCGGAGCGGTTCGACATGGTCATCCCGGAGGACTGACCTGGCTGGTCGTCGAGATCGACGGGATGTTGATCATCAGGTCGAACGCGTCCAGGACCGGCGTGGGCTGGTAGATGTTCATGACCCGGATGCGGTCCGGGGCGCCCGGGGGAGCCGCGGCCCGGAGCGGGCGCAGGTCCACCGCGCACAGACGATCCGGCATCGCCGCCTCGATGCTGCCCGGCTCCGGGGCGTCGAGGTCGGCGCCGACGATCGCCACGCCGCCCGGGACGCCGGGGTCCGGGCGGTGGGTCGACGTGCGGCCGCCGGTGCAGGTCACGCCGATCGCCAGATACTCCGGGCCGAGCCGGTTCGCCAGGTGGTGGCCGGCGGCGGAGAGCGCGAACGCCGGGGTCTGGACCGGGACGCGCTGGATGTGGCTGTTGTGCGCGGCCACGATGATCTTCGCGTCCGGGCCGAGGTGGTCCAGCAGCCAGAGGACCGTCTCGGCCATGCCGCGGTCGCGGGGTGCGACGCGCGGGTGGATGGTGGGGATGCCGCCCGGGGTGGTCACCTGGGCCGCGTAGACCCGCATCGCCTGGTCGAGCAGCACGGCGAGCCGCAGTTCGTGCCGGACGACCGCGTAGGAGGCCGCGTGATATTCGGGTTCGAGCGCGTCGAATCGAGTGGATAAATCCGCGTAGACAGCGGTGATCTCGTCGCGGTCCGCGGCGGAGAGCGCGCCATACGCCGCGTACGCGGGCAGGGCGTGCTCTCCGGCGAACGGTGAGACGGCGGCGGTCAGCCGGTCCACCACCGCCACGGCGCCGGGGTCGGCCTCGTGCAGGAAGTCGCGGATATTCGCCAGCGCCGCCAGGGGCGACGCGGTCGAGCCCGGCACGTCCAGGCCGAAGAACCGGACCGGCGGCTCCGCCGAGCGCATCCAGGTCAGGTGATCGCGCATCTCCGCACAGCGGCCCATGGTGTAGCAGATCTTCTCGTCCGCGATCTTCCGGAGGTCGGCCGAGGCGTCCCGGATCCCGGCGTCGACCTCCAGGCCTTCGCTGAAACCCGTTTCCATCGCGTACGCCGTGAACCCCAACCGCGCCGACAGGAAGCGCTGCAGCCGGTGGCGGATCCGATAGAACTCGCTGATCAGGTGGGCGTTCTCGCCGATCGCGATCACCCGTGCCCCGGCCAGCAGTTCGGCGAGCGGTTCCAGGTCGTCGAGCGGTGCCGCCGGATCGATCGTGCTCAGTTCAAGCGGGTTCACCGCGCCACCCTAGCGGACCGGTACGCGTCGAGCAGCGCGGTCGGCCGCCCGGCGTGGTCGTAGAGCCCGCTGGGCTGCTCCGCGGCCGGATCACTGAGCGCGAACCATGCATATCGCTCCAAGTAGGGCACTCGGTCGAGCATCGGGAGAGCGGCGCGCAGGAACGTCTCCTGGTCGGCGCGCGGGGCGTAGACCAGCCCGTCGGTGAAGTCGGCGACCGCGAACTCGGTGAGCCAGATCGGCAGGCCGTACCGGTCGTGCACGTCGTGGAGATAGTCGATCAGGGCGGCCGGGTCGGAGCCGTACCAGTGCACGGCGATGAAGTCGACCCGATAGCCGAGCTCCGCGGCGGAGGACATGAACAGATCCAGCCAGCCGTCCGGGGTGGCCGCGTTCGCGGAGACCGCAGGGCTGCCCAGGCGCAGTCCGGTCGCCATCAGTGCGGGCCACAGGTGGAGGGCCTGCGCGACGGTCATGTTCGCCTGCGCGGCGACGTCGGGTTCGTTGAACCCGAGCAGGGTGTCCCCGGCCGGGACGTCCGGCATCGCGGAGAAGGCACCCCAGATCATCGGCACGAACTGCGCCCCCGGCGGCCCGGCCAGCGAGCCCGGGCCGGGTGACCAGGTGTAATACCAGGTCACCCGGCTCTCCGCGAGGGCCTGCTCGACCCCGGTGAACCCCCAGGTCCCGATGCCTCGGGCGGGCGGCAGGGGTTCACCGGCGGTCGTCAGGAACGCCAGCAGCAGTGCCAGCAGCGGCCGGAGCACGGTCATGGCCGTCCGAGGGCCCGTACGGCCCACCCGGCGGCCCGCCACCGGGGGTGATCCAGGGTGTTGCGCCCGTCGAGCAGCCGGGGCGTCCTGGTGAGAGGGGCCAGGACGGCCGGGTCGAGTTCCCGGTAGCGCTTCCACTCGGTCAGGTGCAGCACCACGTCCGCCCCCTCGCACGCCTTGGCGGGTTCGAGAGCGTAGTCGAGCTGCGGGAACGCGGCCCGCGCGTTCTCCACGGCCTCCTCGTCGTGCACGGTGACGTGCGCGCCCTGCAGGTGGATCGCGGCGGCCACGTTGAGCGCGGGCGAGTCCCGGATGTCGTCGCTGTCCGGCTTGAACGCGGCCCCGAGCACGGCCACCCGCCGTCCGAGGAAGGAGCCCCCGGCCAGCTCGCGGGCGACGTCGACGGCCTTGGCCCGGCGCCGCATGTTGATCTCGTCGACCTCGCGGAGGAAGGCGAGTGACCTCCCCACGCCGAGCTCCTCGCCGCGGGCCATGAACGCGCGGATGTCCTTGGGCAGGCAGCCGCCGCCGAAGCCGAGCCCGGCGGAGAGGAACCGCGGCCCGATCCGCTCGTCCAGGCCGATCGCCCCGGCGAGTTGCACGACGTCGGCGCCGGTCGCCTCGCAGACCTCGGCCATCGCGTTGATGTACGAGATCTTGGTGGCCAGGAACGAGTTCGCCGCGACCTTGACGAGTTCGGCGGTGGCGAGATCGGTCTCGAGGAACGGCACGCCGGCCGAGAGCATCGGCGCGTAGACCTCGCGGAGCAGTTCGACGGCCCGTGCCGAGGTGGCACCGACGACGATGCGGTCCGGCTGGAGCGTGTCCTGGACAGCGGTCCCCTCCCGCAGGAACTCCGGGTTCCAGGCGACCGGGATCGGGTCCAGCCGGGCGGCGAGTCGTGCGGCGGTACCGACCGGGACCGTCGACTTGCCCACCACCAGGGCGTCCTCGCGAAGGTACGGCCGCAGCCCCTCCACCACCGCGTCGATGTAGGAGAGGTCGGCGGCGTGCGAACCGCGCAGCTGTGGCGTGCCCACGCAGATGAAGTGCACGTCGCCGAAGGCCGCGGCCTCCTCGAGGGAGGTGGTGAACCGCAGCGACGACGAGGTGGCGAGCAGCTCCGGCAGGCCGGGCTCGTAGAACGGCGGCCGTCCCGAGGCGAGCGCCTCGATCTTGGCGGTGTCCACGTCGACGCCGAGCACGTCGTGACCGATCTCGGCCATGCATGCCGCGTGCACCGCGCCGAGGTAGCCGGTGCCGATGACAGTGATACGCATTCAGATGCCTCCGAGATAGCCGGCCGGGTTGAGACGCTGGAATCGCCACGCGTCGCGGCACATGTCCGCGAGGTCGCGGGTCGCCTGCCAGCCCCAGGCGCGCTCGACCCGCTGCGGGTCGGCGACCAGGGTGGCCACGTCGCCGGGGCGACGGTCGGCGAGCTGGTACGGGAGCGCCTTTCCGCAGGCCACGCTGAGCGCCGAGACCAGCTGGAGCACCGAGGTGCCGACGCCGGTGCCGAGGTTGAAGACGCGCATCCCGGACTCGTCCTCGAGGTGCTCCATCGCGACGCGGTGACCGGCGACGACGTCGAGCACGTGGATGTAGTCGCGGACCGCGGTGCCGTCCGGGGTGGCGTAGTCGGAGCCGAAGACGCTGAGCTTCTCCAGCCGGCCGACGGCGACCTGCATCAGGTAGGGGACCACGTTGTTCGGCACCCCGGTCGGCACCTCGCCGAGCTGGCCGGACGGGTGCGCGCCGATCGGGTTGAAGTAGCGCAGCGCGATCGCCGAGATCTCCGGGTACCGCTCGCAGGCGTCGCGCAGGATCTGTTCACAGATCCACTTCGATCTGGCGTACGGGTTCGTCGGCCGTGCCTGATCGTCCTCGGTCAGCGGCACCCGTACCGCGTCGCCGTAGATCGAGCAGGACGACGAGAAGACGATCTGGTGGACGCCGTGCGCGTGCATGCTGCGCAGCAGGCTCGTGGTGCCGGCCAGGTTGATGTCGTAGTAGTCGATCGGGATCTCCATCGACTCGCCGACCGCCTTCTTCGCGGCGAAGTGGATCACCGCGTCGATGGCGTGCCGCTCGAAGACGCCGTCCAGGGCGTGCCGGTCGCGCAGGTCGGCGACGTAGCCGACGAGCGGTCGCCCGGCGATCTTCTGCACCCGGTCGAGCGCGGCCGGCGACGAGTTGGTGTAGTTGTCCACGACCACCACCTCGTAGCCGTGTTCGAGCAGGTCGACACAGGTATGGCTGCCGATGAAGCCGGCGCCTCCGGTGACCAGGACTGTGGTTGGCACGGGATTTTCGCTCCTTTTGGGATGGTCTTTCAAGCCAGGGCGTGCAGGGCATATCCGGGGTAGAGCGCGATGGCGACCAGCAACGGCGGCGTCGCCGCCAGGGTCAGGAGCAGGGCTCGGTGGGCGGTCGCCCTCAGCGCCTGAGGCACGCTCATCGCGTTATTGCGTGTTATTTCGTACGCGTGCAGCACGCAGACGGCGAGTCCGACCAGCGCGTACGAGAGCCCGCCGAGCAGGCAGAGGAAGACGTAGCCGACCACCCGCGGGTTCTGCTCGCCGATCAGGGCCGCCGTGCCGAGGACGAGCACGATCACGGCGTACGGGAGAATGGTGAAGACCCGCAGGGGTTCGAGGCCGTCCCGGGTCTTCGGGGTGACCTTGAAGGTGATCTGTCGCGGTCGGAGCTTGGTGAGCGTGGCGGCGGCGACCCCCCACGTGACGTACGGCCACCGGCTGAGCGCGCCGAGCCACGCCTCCCAGCTGAGCACCGGCGCGTGGCGGGGCCGCAGGAGTCCACGACGGCGCAGCAGCAGGACGACGGCGAGCGGCCAGGCGGCGATCGCGCCCCAGCGGATCAGGAACTCCACGTAGTTGACGTGCACCCAGTTGATCCCGGTGACCGCGGCGATCGGCGGCAGGCTGAGTCCGGCCACGGTGGCAATGGCCAGTAGCAGATAGTGCAGGAGCGCGTTGCCGTAGCGGATCCGCAATCGCCACGGCAGGCGCGGGAGATGGCCCGGGACCAGGTCGTACGCCAAGGTTTGCAGTGACCTTGACCATTGGAACTCCTGCGTGATCATGGCGGCGAATGTGTGCGGACCGTCACCGGAGGCGGCGGCATCGAGGGCGAACGCGCCCTGCCAGCCGGCCGAGGTGAGCAGGAAGCTGGTGGAGAAGTCCTCGGCGAGCTCGGGCCCGATGCCGCCGATGTCACGCAGCGCGTCGGTGCGGACGGCGTAGTGCGAGCCGATACAGACCGGCGCGAGCCCGTCGTTGTGCCCGGCCTGGAACGCGCCGTGGAAGAAGCCCTCCCGGTAGAGGCGGCTGCGCGCGGCCCAGGAGGTGCTCGCGTTGGCGTCACAGACGCTCGGTGCGCCGACGAAGCCGATCGCCGGATCCGCGAACGGCCGAACCATCTCGGACAGGTAGTCCGGCTCCGGCACGTGGTCGCAGTCCAGCTGGCTGACCACGTCGTAGCGGTCGTACCCGCCGTTGTCGTAGAACCAGGCGAGGTTCCCCTCCTTGCAGCGGGTCCGCCGGGGCCACTCGGTGCGGTGGTAGTCCGGCTCGTCCATCCGGGTGGAGAGCTCGACGCCGTTCGCCGCGCACCACTCGCGGATCTCGTCGTCCGGGCGCTCGTCGCAGAGCCAGGTGTCGTACGTGAAGGGGATTCTCTGGCCCAGCATCGCCTGGAGGGTGCGGCGGGCCACCGGCCACGGCTCGGACGGGGCCCGGGTCACCACGAACGCCACCCGCAGGTCCGGCACCGGGATGGCCGGGTCGACACGGCGCAGCCGGTTCACCGTGATCATCAGGGAGACCGGGAGCAGGGTGAGGTAGAGCAGCAGGGCGCTGTTGACGGCCAGTCCGGCCCAGCCCGCCCGGTGTGCCGGCCCGAGCCACCACGCCCAGAACGCGACCAGGGTGACCGCCCAGCCGCCGGTCAGCACGGCGACCGCGATCCGGTCGCGGCGCGACAGTGCGTACGTGAAGGTTGATTTTTGGGTTCTTCTCCTGATGAACGTGCGGCGCAGGACCGGGCCGCTGGGTGGGGCGGCGAGGACGTTCCCGGCGGACAGCACCGAGAGGTCAGTGCTCACTGCCCGCCGACCAGGGCGCTCGCGGCCGCGCGGACCTCGTCGGGTCGGGAGGCGAAGTACGCGATGGTCCGCCGCAGCCCCTCCTCCAGGGCGATGAACGGGCGCCAGCCGAGGCGCTCGGTGGCCCGGGTGATGTCCGGGCGGCGGCGGGTGGGATCGTCGGTGGGCAGCGGGTGGAACTCCACCGTCGACGGCGAGCCGGTCAGGTGGATGACCAGGGAGGCCAGCTCGACCATGGTGAACTCGCCCGGGTTGCCGAGGTTGACCGGGCCCGGCTCGTGGCTGTCGATCATCGCGACGATGCCGCGGACCAGGTCGTCGACGTAGCAGAAGCTGCGGGTCTGCAGGCCGTCGCCGTAGCAGGTCAGCGGGTCGCCGTTGAGCGCCTGGCAGACGAAGCTGGAGATCACCCGGCCGTCGCGGGCGCGCATCCGGGGGCCGTACGTGTTGAAGATCCGCAGGATGCCCACGTCGGTGCCGAGGGTGCGGCCGTACGCTGCGGTGACCGCCTCGGCGTACCGCTTCGCCTCGTCGTAGACGCTGCGCGGGCCGATCGAGTTGACGTTCCCCCAGTACTCCTCGGTCTGCGGGTGGACGAGGGGGTCGCCGTAGATCTCGCTGGTCGAGGCGAGCACGAAGCGGGCGCCGGTGCGCTGGGCGAGCCGCAGCATGTTCTCGGTGCCCCGGCTGCCGACGGCGAGCGTCTCCAGCGGGCGGCGGTGGTAGTCGGGCGGCGAGGCGGGACTGGCGAAGTGCGCGACGGCGTCGACCGGCCCGGCGACCTCGACGCGCTCGCTCACGTCGGTCTCGACGACGGTGAATCCGGGGTGGCCGGCCAGATGGGCGAGGTTCTCCGGCGAGGAGGTGGACCAGTCGTCGAGACAGACCACCTCGTCGCCCCGGTCGAGGAGGGACTCGCAGATGTGCGAGCCCAGGAACCCGGCCCCGCCACTGACGACGATGCGCACGAAAGCCTCCAGGCATACATGACTTTGAATGTCTGGAGAGATTCTTTCGTCGCTTTTGAAGTTATGGCAAGGAGAGTTTAAGGCCGTTCACAGGGCTGTTACCTGCGCATACACCAGTTTCGTGACGGCGCAAGTATCGGTACTTATGAATCTCCTGTGATGTTCTCAAGCCTCCTACTACGCCTGTAGTATTACCCGGAATATCGGCTACTACGCTGGTGGTAGCTCAGCTCAGGAACACCGCCAGGCGGCGCAGCAGATCGGTGTCGTCGCGGCTGCCGGACCACGTCATGATCTCCAGGCGGTACCCGGACCGGCGCACCTGCTCGACGTACCGGTGCACGTCGTCGGCGATCCGCTCGCCGCTCACGCAGAGCGCCGCCGGGATGCCGACCTGCTGTGTCGCGAGCTCCACGTGACGGAGCATCACCCGCCCGTCGTCGACCTGGGACGCCACCACGACCAGGCGCATCCGCGGGCCGCTCGCCAGCCACACGCCGGGCGGGGCGCCCTCGATCGGAGAGAGATCGATGTTGGCACGGCCGAGCACCCGCGCCACCGCCGACTCGAAGCGCCGGGCCAGCACGGACTCCGCCCGCAGCGGCGACACGACGTCGAGCATCCGGCGCGCCTCGGTCGGCGGCAGCAGGTCCAGCAGGTCGGCGATGGCCGGATCGCTGAGCCGCGACACGACCTCGGCGTGCTGCCGGTCGGAGAGCGACGCGATCGAGTCGTGCGCCTCCTCGGCGGGAAGGCACTCCATCACCGGCGTCAGATGCGTCGGTGGCAGGGCCATGATGACTTTCGCACGCTTCTTCGCGGGTACGCCCGGGAGCAGCCGGGCGATGTCCGCCGGGTCCATCTGGGCGAGGGCGGCGGTGAGCTTGTTCGCCGGGATCGACAGCAGCGCGCCGGCCGTCGTCGGCACGCGACCGCGCGAGTCCGAGGCGAGCTGGGCTAGAGCCATTTCGGGGGGCAGCATCTACACACCAATTCCGCACACAAGATCAGCATTGAGTGACGGAACACTAACGCGGAGATCGCGCTATGTCCACGCTCTGTTCGCAGAACCTTGCTCAATGATCCGGGAATCGTGATTCGGGCTGTCTAACAGGGGTGTGAGCTGGAGCGCTCCCATGTCCACAAAGGGCGATAGTTGAAAGTCCCACAATTTTGCCAGGGGTCGATGCGTATCCATGCGGGGCCGTCGACGGTCACGCTCAGGCGCCACTCAATCACGCAATCGAATCCGCATTCCGCTCGCCGGGCATCCGTCCCGACGCATCCGGCTTGATGCATCCGTTGTGATGCATCTGCCGTGATGTATCTGCCGTGATGCATCACAGCGGATGCATCGGCGCTGATGCATCAAGTTGGATGCATCAGTCTTGATGCGTCTCTGGCGGGGCGAGGTCCCGCATGGGGGAGTCGGTGTCGACCGTGATGCCGTCGAGGGTGACGTCTGGCGCCATCGTGCACTGTATGCCGGATTCATTCCGGCGATCGGCATCCGATCATTTGCGGCTCAGGGGTGTCGGTCCGCGGTTCGCCGGGAGAGGGCGATGGATTTCTCCGGCTGGGGGCGTGTCTGTCGGCTGGCTATGCGCGGTTTTTCCGGTTCGCGACCTGTCGATGAGCGGGCGGGAGTGGCGGCAACGGCGGGAGATGTGGAGCGGCGGCGGAAGCACGGGAACGAGAGCGGTGGCGGGAGCGGCGGCGGGAGCGGTGGCGGGAGCAGCAGCGGCGGTGAGAGCGGGAGCGGTGGGTGGGCGCGGGAGCGGTGGGTGGGTGCGGGAATGGAGGGCTACGGAGTGCGGTGTGGGGGTGTGGTGCGGGGTGGGCGGCGCAGGGCGGTGAACCACGTTTCGAGGGTGTCGTCGTCGATCGGGGGCGTGATCGGGACCGGATCGGGGCTCGGGGCCAGGCCCTTCAGGAGCAGCTCCAGGTAGCGGTGGGCCAGCGGTGGGCCCAGCACGCGGTCGGTGTGCGACAGGCGGCTGAGCATCAGGATCAGTGGGGGGATGTCGGTGGCGCGGAAGTCGGGGCGCAGGGCGCCCTCGGACTTGGCCTGCTCGACGATGGCGGTGAGTAGCGGCTCGACGCGGGTGCGCAGGCGGTCGAAGTGGAGTCCGGCGGCCTCGGCGAGGTAGAGGAACTCGTGTAGGCCCCGGTCGCCGGACTGTTCCAGGAGGCTGCGCCGGAGGTACTCGGTGAGGGCGGCCCAACCGGTCGGGAGCTCGCGGCACTCGGTGAGCAGCTCGACGCCGAGGTCGATGCCGCGCTCGAAGACGGCCTCCAGGAGGGCGGCCTTGGAGGGGAACCGGCGGTACACGGTGCCGACGCCGACCCCGGCCGCGGCGGCGACCTCCTCCAGGCTGGCGTCCAGGCCGCGGGCGGCGAAGACCTGCTCGGCGGCGGTGAGCACCCGTTCCCGGTTGCGGAGTGCGTCGCTGCGAGGAGCCCGGCGGGCGGGGGTTGACACGGCGTCAGGATAGTCCGCACCCTTATCCGGAATTCGCCATTCCGCTTAAGGGGTGTCATGCGGCTGCTGGAACGACTCGCTTTTCGGGTGCTCGGCGTGCAGGGGGTGCGGACCGACTACACCGTCACCACGGTGCGGGTTCCGATGCGGGACGGGGTCGAGCTCGGCGCCGACCTCTTTCTGCCGCAGCGCGAGGCTGTCGGGACTCTTCTGGTACGGGGACCGTACGGGAGAGGGTGGGCCTTGTCCTTGATCTCTGCCCGGATGTATGCGGCGCGCGGCTATCGGGTGCTCTATGTCAGCAGCAGGGGGACCTTCGACTCGGGTGGTGCGTTCGACCCGATGCGCGACGAGGCGGCCGACGGGCAGGACGTGGTCGCGTGGATGCGGGGGCAGCCCTGGTTCACCGGGACGTTCGCGACCGTGGGGGCGTCCTATCTCGGGCACACCCAGTGGGCGCTGCTCGCCGACCCGCCGCCGGAGCTGGTCGCCGCGGTGATCTCGGTCGGGCCGCACGACTTCAGCCGGCACGCCTGGGGGACCGGGGCGTTCAACCTGGACTTCGTCGGGTGGAGCGACATGATCGTGCAGGCCCGGAAGCGGCAGCCGCGGATCCCGGGATTCAGCGGCGGGCGCGAGCGCGAGCTGAAGGCGGTCACCGACGGGCTGCCGCTGGCCGACGTCGCCGACGCGTACTTCCAGGGGGAGGCGCCCTGGTTCCGGTACAGGGTCACCCACCCGGACCTGACCGACCCGTACTGGGCGCCGATGCAGCACGCGGACGCCCTGGAACGGGTGACCGTGCCGGTGCTGCTGATCAGCGGCTGGCAGGACATCTTCCTCGGGCAGAGCATGGAGCAGTACCGGCGGCTGCGCGAGCGGGGGGTGGACGTCGCGCTGACCGTGGGGCCGTGGACGCACATCGACGTGATCGCCAAGGGGGCCCGGGAGACGACGCCGCAGGTGATGGGCTGGCTCGACGAGCACCTGGCCGGGCGCGGGGAGCAGGGGCGCGGGGAGCAGGGGCGCGGGGAACGGGGGCGGGCGACCCCGGTGCGGGTCTTCGTGACCGGCGCGGGGGAGTGGCGTGACCTGCCGGACTGGCCGCCGGCCACCACCGAGCGGGAGGTGCGGCTGCACGGGGACCGGTGGTCGTTCGACTTCGACCCGGCGGATCCGACGCCGACCGTGGGCGGGCCGCTGATCGCGGGTGGCGGCGTGGTCGACGACAGTGCCCTGGCGAGCCGGAACGACGTGCTCGCCTTCACCGGCGAGGCGCTCACCGCCGACCTGGACGTGCTCGGGGCGCCCTCGGTGGAGCTCGCGCACTCCACCGACAACCCCCATGCCGACCTCTTCGTACGGATCAGCGACGTGGACCCGAAGGGCGTGTCGCGCAACGTCACCGAGGGCTACCTGCGGCTCGATCCGGAGCGTGGCGAGGAGCCGGTACACCTGACGCTGCTCCCGGCCGCGCACCGCTTCCTGGCCGGGCACCGGGTCCGGGTGCTGATCGCGGGCGGGTGCCATCCGCGGTTCGCCCGGAACCTCGGGACCGGCGAGAACCCGGGCACCGGCACGGAGCTCAGGTCCGCCCGGCACACCGTCCGGCCGGGCGGAGCCGTACTGCGGATTCCGGTCTTGACCGGAGAAGCCTGATCAGAGAGGGACGACGATGTCGCTGAGTTTGGAACCCGCCTTCACCCTGACCGTGGATCTCGCGGAGGCCCGGGAGGTGGGGAAGACCCACGCGGGGTTCCGGCGGGTCATCCCGATCACCGGCGGTACGGTCAGCGGACCGCTGCTCACCGGCGAGGTGCTGCCCGGCGGCGCGGACTGGAACGTGGTCCGGCCGGACGGCGCGATCCACGTCTGGGCCCGCTACGAGATCCGGACCTCGGACGGCGCGGTGGTGTCGATCGTCAACGAGGGGCTGGGCTTTTTCAGCCAGGAGGAGCGTGCGTCGAGCCCGTCGATGCCGACCCGGCCGGTCTTCGAGGTGCCCGAGGGCGGCCCGATGTGGCTCGCCACCGGCTTCTTCCTGGGCGAGCTGCGCCCGCTGAGCCCGGCGCGGGTGGAGATCGAGGTGAGCCGGGTGCGCGCGGGGTGAGCCGCGGGGTGAGCCGGGTGCGCGGGATGAGCGGGCGGCCCTGGTGCCGGGGGCGTGGTGGATCTAGGGTTTCGGGGCGAAGATCCAGGGCGGGCTCGGCGGGTTGTGGAGCCCAGGGTGGAGGGTGCCGTCTTGTCCCGATTCGAGATGCCGGCGGAAGAGGTGCTGCGGGCGCGGGAGAAGCTCGTGCTCGATCACTTCCACGATGAGGTGCGGCAGGACTGGGATGCGACGCTGTCGACGTTTCCGCATCCGCACTATGAGCTGATCGCGCAGATGCTGGTGCACGACGGCGACCGGGAGGTCCGGGACTACTACCAGGACACCCGGGTCGCGTTCCCCGATCAGGATCACGAGATCATCGCGCTGCGGCACTCGCCCGACGCGGTGATCGTGGAGTTCTGGCTGATGGGGACGCACCACGGGCCGCTCGGGAGGATCCCGGCGACCGGGTCGCGGCACCGGACCCGGATGACGGCGTACTTCATCTTCGACGAGGACGAGAAGCTGGTCACCGAGCGGGTCTACTTCGACCAGCTGACCATCCTCAAGCAGCTGCTCGCCGGGCTCGACAAGAGGAAGCCGGCCGACCTGATGAAGCTCGGCCGGGCGGTGGCCGGCGCCCTCTCGATGGCCGGCGCCGACCCCGACCCACGCCTGACCGGCACGACGGAGCCCGACCTCACCGACTGATCGGGGCCGGTCAGCAGTCGAGCGTCCGGGTGGTGAGCCAGCGGCCCAGCGAACGGCGGTCGATCAGGGTGATGCGGCAGAGGAGGGCGACCTCGCGGGCCTGAGCCGTCGGGGAGCCCGTGGTGACCAGCAGGGCGACGTCGGCGCGGTGGATCTCGCGGGCCGTGCCGGCGAAGCGCTGGACGTGCGGGCTGCCCAGGTTGCCGGCGAAGCGCTTGCACTGGACCACCACCCGGCGGCCGTCCGGGGTCCGCGCGACCACGTCGGCGCCCATGTCGCCGCTGCCGCCGATCACGCGGACGCCCCGGAAGCCGCTGGCGCGCATCAACCGGGCCGTGAAGTGCTCGAACTGGGTGCCGGTCATGTCGTCGGTGACCGCGACGTGGCGCTCGTGCTCGGCGAGGACGCGCAGGTTGCGCTGCCGCAGGTGGAGTGCGGTGGCGGCGACGGCGAGCAGCACGACGACCACGGCGGTGGCGATGAACGGGTGGGCGCGGGCGGCGTTCACGACCACCGCGATCAGCGCGACGGCGCCGAGACCGGCGATGCCCGCCAGGATGGTGTCGCCGTCGCCCCTCCGGCGTCGGCGCCGGCGTCGTGCCATCGGCGATCCCCCTTGATCACTCTGGGTTCCGAAGACCTGAGCGCAGGGTAAAACAGGGGTACGACACTTCCCGGCCGAGTCCGGTGTGGACGAAGATCGTCGGCATGACGACGAGATACGGGCTGCGGCGGACGCCCGAGGAGTACGAGCGGCTCCGGGCACAGGCGCGGGCCTGGGAGGACGCGACCGCGCGGCTGCTCGACCGGGTCGGGCTGAGCGAGGGGATGTCGTGCCTGGACGCGGGGTGCGGTCCGGGCGAGACGATGCGGCTGATGGCGGAGCGGGTCGGCCCGGCGGGGCGGGTGCTCGGGCTCGACGCCGACGGGGCGCTGGGTGAACAGGCGCAGGAGATGCTGCGAGACGCAGGCCACGGGCAGTGCTCCGTCACGGCGTACGAGATAGGGGGTGAAACCCTGCCGGGCGGCACCTATGACCTGGTGTTCGCGCGATTGTTGCTCTTCCACCTGCCGGAGCGCACCGAGGTGCTGGCGCGGCTCTGGGAGGCGGTCGCGCCGGGCGGCACGCTGCTGGTGCAGGACTACGACCTGAGCGTGGTGAGCACGGTGCCGGAGTCACTCGTGGTGGAGGGGTTCACCGGTCTGATGACCCGGATCTTCGAGGGGATCGGGTGCGACGTCCGGGTCGGCACCCGGCTGCCGGCGCTCTTCGCCGAGGCGGGGATCGGCACGCCGGACGGCACCGAGATCGCCGGGATGGTGGCGACGCTCGGGCCGGCCCGGATGATGCTGGAGGCGGTGGTCCGCGGCGCGCTGCCGGCGGCGGTGGCCCGCGGCGTGGTCGAGCCGGAGGGCGCCGAGCGGGTGCTGGCCAGGCTGGCGCAGGAGGCGGCCGAGCACCCGGACCGGCCGCTGCTGCCGCCGCTGCTGGTCGGCGCGTGGAAGACGAAGGCGCCCACCCCGTAACGGTGACGGGGTGTGTCCCCGGAGGGTGACGGTGTTGCCAGTCGTCACCCGGTGCGACGACGATGCCATGTCTTGACTTCCTCCCCCTCCGGTAGGAGGGGGATTCCCTTCGGCCTTGCGGCCGTACCGGCTTACGCCGGACGCCTCGCGGCGTGGGTTTCCTGCTTCACGGCCGATTGCAGAAGGGTTTCCCCTTGCTGTCTGACATCAGCTCCACAGGCATCGCCGGGTGTTCCGGCTACGGCTCGTCCAGCCGCAAGGATGTTCTTGGCCGCGTTGATGTCCCGGTCGTGGCGGGTGCGGCAGGCGGGGCACGTCCAGTGGCGTGTCCCGAGGTCGTAGGAGGTCTTCTCGCCGCGCTGGAAGAACGCGGCGTGCCGGTCGGCGAGGGTCTTGTTCCAGACCAGGCGCACACACCCGAAGGTGCGGTTGAACACCGCAGCCTGTTCGGGGGTCGGGTAGGCCCGACACTTGTACGCCGTACGCATGTTCTAAACCTCACAGCAGGAGACGAAATGCGTAAGATGACACGCCGCAGGCCAGCGAACTACGGTCTCGGACCGTCCCGGTCGCGCCGGGCCGCTCCTGACGGAGCCGCCATTCCTCCCCGCCCTAAAGGACGGGGCATCCTGGCGGAGTCCCGGTGAGCGTTGTGCCGGACGGCATCGGAGAGGTCTGCCCCTACCGGGGTCTGGAGCCGTTCGGCAGCGCGGACGCCGACTGGTTCCACGGGCGCGGCGCGGTGGTCGACGGGCTGCGGGCGGCGCTCGGCCGGCGGGGCGTGCTCCTGCTCGGGCCGTCCGGATCCGGCAAGTCCTCGGTGGTCCACGCGGGACTGCTGCCCGGCGTCGACGGGCAGGTGATGGCCGTACGACCGGGGAACAGCCTCGTGGCCGAGCTGGAGAAGGCCGGTCTCGCGGACGCCGTCGGGTACGGGCTCGGGCCGGCGCTGGAGTGGCACCTCGCTCCGCTGCCCGGCGGCGCCCGGCTGCTGCTGGTGATCGACCAGTTCGAGGAGATGCTGACCGCGGGTGATCAGTGGGAGGTGCTGGACGCGCTCACCACGGTGATCCGCGGTACGGCCCCGGTCACCGTGCTGCTGGTGATGCGGAACGACTTCTACGCCCGGCTCGCCGAACAGGCGCCCGACCTGTTCACGGCGCTCGAGCCCGGCGTGGTGAACATCCCCGCCACGGTGAGCCGCGCCGACCTGCACGCCATGATCACCGGGCCGGCCGCGCGGGCCGGATGCGGGCTGGAGGCCGGCCTGGCCGACCGGATCGTCGCGGACGCCGCCCCCGCACAGGGCGGTGACCGACACGGCCAGGCCTCGGTCAGCGTGCTCCCGCTACTCCAGCTGACCCTGTTGAGGCTCTGGCACCTCCACCACGGGGGACTGCTGACTCATCGGGCGTTCGAGCAGATCGGCGGGGTGGCCGGAAGCCTCGCCCGGCTGTGTGACGAGGTCTACCAGTCCCTGCCGGAGCCGCAGCGGGCGATCGCGCGGCGAATCCTCACCGCCCTGATCCTGCCCGCCGACCTCACCCGGCACATCCCCGCGGTACGCCGCCGGATGCCGCTCGACGACCTGCGCGAGCTCGCCGCCGACCCGGCGAGCCGGGACCCGGCGGAGGTCGAGACGGTGCTCCGGGCGCTGACCGCCCCGGTCCCGCTGGTCAGCACCCGGGCGGTCGACGGCGCGCCGCCGGTCGCCGAGCTGATCCACGACGCGGTCATCGACGGCTGGCCGGCGCTGCGCGACTGGGTGCTCGTGGACCGCCAGTTCCACGACTGGCTGCGGCGCGCCGAGGAGCAGCGGCACCAGTGGGCAGGGAGCGGCGATCCGGCCTACCTGCCCCGGGGCGGCGAGCTCGTGGAGGGTCTGGAGTGGTCCCGGCGGCGCACACTGCCCCGGGACGTCGGGGCGTTCGTGGCCGCCGGGGAGCGCGCCGCCCGGTCCCGGCTGCGACGGTCCCGCGCGGCGGCCGGGGTGATGGCGGTGCTGCTGGTGCTCGCCGTGGTGCTGGCGGGTGTGGCCTCCTGGCAGTGGCGGGAGGCGGTCACCGCACAGCGGCAGGCTCTCTCCCGGCAGCTGGCGGCCCAGTCCCAGCTGACCGGTACGGGCGATGTCGAGCTGTCCGCGCTGCTCGCCCTGCACGGGTATCGGGCCGCGCCCACCGAGCAGGCGCTGGCCCGGCTCTACGACGCCGACTCCGGTCTCCGGTCGTTGCGGCGGATCCTGACCGGCGGGTTCGACCGGATGACCGCGGTCGCCGTCAGCGCGGACGGCCGGCGGGCCGCCGCCGGTGGCGACGACGGGGTGCGGATCTGGGACGCCGGGACCGGCGAGCTCCTGACCACCCTGGCCGTGGTGGACCGGCTTGCGGTGTACGCGCTCGCGTTCAGCCCGGACGGCACGATGCTCGCCGGTGGTTCCCAGGGTGGCGACGTGCTGCTCTGGCACGTCGCCACCGGAGCACCCGGGCCGATTCTGCCCGGGGACGGGAACGCGATGCTCGATGTCCGGTTCAGCCCGGACGGCGGAACCCTGACCGGCGTGAGTCGCGAGGGCACGGTGCGGAGCTGGGCCATGCCGTCGGGGAAGCCGTCGGGGAAGCCACGGCGGAACGCGGCCGGGCGGCTCCACGACGTCTCTGCGATCAGGCTCAGCCCGGACGGCCGGTCGATCGCTACCAGCGACGCCGGCGGCGTGGTGCTGTGGGACACGACGGGACGACGATCGCGGTCGATCGACGCTGCGGGCGGGCACGTGCTGGCGATGGCGTTCAGCCCGGACGGCGCGAACCTCGCCACCATGAGCGGGAAGGGCGTGATCGAATTGTGGCGGGTCGCCGACGGCGCGGCGGTGACCACGAGTCTCGGCCGTGGCGACAGTGTCCTCGCGATGGCGTTCGGCCCGGACGGCACGGCCCTGGCCACGGTCGGCGACGACGGCACGGTACGGATCCGGGAGGTCGGCGGGGCCGCGGAGAGGACGATTCCGGCCACCGAGCAGCCTGCGGCGCTGCGATTCTCGCCCGACGGCCGTACCGTGAGCGCCGCGGTCCTCGACGAGGAAGCGGTGGATGCCCTGGACCTCGACCCCATCGCCGCGGTCGTCTTCCCGCAGCAGGCGGCCCGTGACCTGACGGAGGTCGCGTTCGGCGCGGACGGCACGGTGGCGACGGCGGGTATCCAGTTCCTCCGGGTGCAGAGCTGGGATGCGGTCTCCGGAAAGGCCACGACCTCCGCTCCGGCCCGCGGCTTGTGCCGGGGAGATCGGTCGTGGGTGGAGCCCGGTGGCGTTGAGGACCAGGTCAACCTGTGGCGGGCCGGGACCTGCTGGACGCGGGGGACGCGGGTGCGGGCGGATGTCGGCGAGACCGTGACGTCGCTCGCGGTCAGCCCGGACGGGACGATCCTGGCGGCCGGGACCCGGGCGGGATCGATCGCTCTCCTGGACGCCGGGAGCGGTGCGCCGCTGGCCGCCCTCGCCACACCCGACGCCCCGGTCACCGCCCTGGCGTTCGGCCCGGACGGCCGGACGCTGGCCGGTGGTGACACCGACGGTGACGTCCTGCTGTGGGACACCCGCGGTCGCACGGTACGGGCGATCCTCGCCGGGGACCAGCCGGTCGCCGCCCTGGCGTTCGGGCCGGACGGCCGGATCCTGGCGAGCGGCGGCGGGAACGGGGACGTCCGGCTCTGGGACGCCGGCACCGGCATGCGGCGCGGCGGCCTGACCGGCACCGGCGGGCCGGTGCGCGCGCTGGCGTTCAGCCCCGACGGGCGGACGCTGGCCGGTGCGGAGCAGACGATCCGGCTCTGGCCGATCCCGGTCACGCCGGAGGACGCGGTGGCGCACATCTGCGCGGTGATCGGGAACGATCTCAGCCCCGAGCAGTTCGCGCGCTACCTGCCCGGGCAGCCGGCGACCGCGGCGTGTGCGTAGCACCCGAACGGGGGAGCACGCCGGATGATCGACGTGACACGGGCGGATACCCGCTGTCACCATGGCCGCCGTGCAGACCACGTTCGCGGCCGTCGCGGCGGTGCTGGTCGTGACGGCCGTCGCGATACTCGCCGGCGGTGATCCGGTGGACATGATGGACAAGCTCGCCAGCATCGGGAGCCTGGCGCTCGCCGCGGCCGCCGCCGCGATGGCCCGGCGGGAGGCACCGGACCCGCCACGCGCGGTGTCCCGGTGGCTGCCGCGGCGGCACCGGCACGAGTACCTGCGGTGGGTCATCGCCCGGAACCGGGACGTGGACATCCGCGGTCTCGGGACGCAGGGGCCGTTCTCGCTGGAGGTCGAGGACGTCTACGTCGACGTGAGCCTGATACCCCGGCCCCTTCACGAGACGAGCGGTGATCCCCTCGCCGAGGTGGGTGACGGCGAGTCGGTGGAGCGGCGCGAGGTCGGGAGCTTCCTCGCCGAGTGGCCGCCGCGCACCCTCGCGATCGTCGGACCGCCCGGCGGGGGTAAGACCACGCTCCTCCGGCACCTGACGCTGGCCCTGGCCGACCGGCGGCCGCCGAACCGGGCGCTGCGGAAGCGGATTCCGGTCCTTCTCGCCGTACGGGAGAAGGCGCAGGCCATCGCCGAGGATGCCGACCTGCCGCTCGCCGCCGTGCTGCCGTCGGAGTCACCGGGGTCCGCGGCGTGGTTCGACCGGCAGCTCGCGAACGGCCGGTGCCTGATCATGCTGGACGGGCTCGACGAGGTCGCGGATCCGGCCCAGCGGCGGCTGGTGGCGGAGTGGGTGGAGCGCCAGATCGCCCTCCACCACACCAACGGCTTCGTGATCACCTCCCGGCCGTACGGCTACCAGAGCAGCCCGCTCGCGGCGGCGGACGTACTCCAGGTCCGGCCGTTCACCGGGGAGCAGATCGAGCGCTTCATCCTGCGCTGGTACGCGGCGACCGAGGTGCGGTGGACCGGGCGCCGGGACGAGGCGGTCCTCGCCGGGGCCCGGAGGAGCGGCGAGGACCTGCTGCGCCGCCTGCGGGAGAACCTGCCGCTGTACGACCTGGCGATGAACCCGCTGCTGCTGACGATGATCGCCCACGTCCACCGGTACCGGGGCGTGCTGCCGGGCGGGCGCGCCGAGTTGTACCGGGAGATCAGCCGGGTCTTCCTGGGCAGCCGGGACGCGGCCAAGGGAATCGGCGGCGGCCTCTCCGTGGACCAGCGGGAGTCGGTGCTCAAGCACCTCGCGCTGGAGATGATGAAGGCCCGGACCGGTCAGGTCGAGGCGGTCACCGCCGCCCGGTTGATCAGCGACCGGGTGGCGAGGGTCGCGCCGGACACCCGGCCCGAGGCTTTCATGGTCGAGATCGAGCAGAAGTGCGGGCTGCTCGTCGAGCGGGAGACCGGCGTCTACGCCTTCGCCCACCTCACCTTCCAGGAGTACCTGGCCGCGGTCTGGCTGCGAGAGCGGGGCGGCGACGGCTTCCTCGCGGAACACACCGACGACCAGTGGTGGCGCGAGGTCACGCTGCTGTACTGCGCGGACGCGGACGCCGGGCCGATCGTCGAGGCGTGCCTGAAGGAGGACACCGCACGGGCTCTGCTGCTCGCCTCCGACTGCGCCGAGGTGGCCCGGGAGCTGGACCCGCTGATCCGTTCCCGGCTGGACGGGGTGCTCTCCGCCGAGGCGCACTCGGCCGACGCCACCCGTGCCCTGGTGGTCGGGCAGGTCCTGCTCGTCCGCAAGCTGCGCCGTCGCCGGCACCGCGACGACGGCGTCGTGGTGGCCGGCGACCCGATCACGAACGCCGAGTTCGCCCTCTTCCTCCGGGCGACCGGGAACGATGCGCACCGGCCGGCGTGGTGGACCGAGACGCTCGCCGCCCGGCGGCCCGGCCGGCCCGTCATGGGGCTCACCCCGGCCGAGCAGCGGGGCTTCTGCTCGTGGGCGGGCTCGGCCAGCGACGGGAGCTACGAACCCGGCCCCGACGAGGACGGTGGGGACGGGTTGCGGACCGCGGTCCCGGAGGACGGCATGCTGCGCGCGCTGGGCCTGGTCTTCATGTCGATGTTGCGCGACGCCGTCGAGACGCGAGAGCTGCTCGACCCGAAGCTCATGTATCTCGCGCGGCTCGCGAGGGTGACTCTGATGGCCGACGTGTTCCTGCCGGTCGTCCCGCAGATCTCCGACCGTTTGATCGCCGAGCCGCGCTTCGTGGCCGCCGACGACGTGACCGCGGCCTTCTACGACCTGGACGCGAAGCTCACCCTCGCCACGCACAGCCGTGCCGAACTGGCGCTCCTGAGACAGTTCCACGGGAATTGGCTCGACTGGACGGACCGGTCCGATCGGGGTGCCGACGACGTGGTGCCGATCGTGGTCGGTGCCCTGCGGCTCGCCGTACGCATGGTGGAGAAGCCCTCGATGCTCGCGGAGGCGGTGAGCATCCTGGATCGGGCGATCATGCTGCACTGGCAGGCGGGGGGAATCCTCACCCCGGGGAATAAGCTCTGGCTGCGGCGTACCTGAATCGCGACGACGAGAACGGTCTGCGGGAGACGGGCGGCGCACGCGCACGAACGGCGGGGCACGGGCGGCCCGTGCACACGATCAGCCGGGAAACGGGGCGGCCCGCGCACACGATGCGTGATCGTGCGCGCGGGCCGCCCTCATCGCGGCGCGGGAAGGACTCGATCAGCGATCGCGGATCCCCAGCGCCCCGGCGAGCCATGATCGTGTAACGGACCGCCCCTGTGTGCCATCGCCGCGACCCGGCGGCCCGGTGAGGATCAGGACGGGTGCGGCGAGGCGGTCCGAGCGGCTCAGCGTATGTTCTGGATGCGGAAGGTTCCCGGGCCGACGTCGCCGAGCGTCGCGGTGTACTGGCTCAGGTAGGTGTCGAGGAACGGCGACCGGTCACCCTGCGTGGGCACGTCCTTCCGCGGATCCTGTACGGCCAGGTCCAGCCGTGCCCGGGTCACCGCGATGGTGTTGCCGCTCGGGGTGTCCAGCCAGCCTCCGGTGCTGATGGTGCCGATCTGCACGCCGAGCTGGTGTCCGCTCTCGATCAGCCAGTCGGTGGACTTCAGGTCGAACGCGACCGGGCCCGCGCGCTCGATCAGCGCCACGTTCTCGTCGAACATCACCGCGGTCCCGTCCGGGGCGACGTCCCAGAGCCGGACCATCACGTTGCCGGTCGCGCTCGCGGTCAGGCTGATCCGGGGCGTGGCGGTGAGCCGGAGACGGGACGTCACCGGCGTGGACCAGACGAAGTAGCCGTCCTCCCCGGTCAGGCTCCGGATGCCGACCGGCGCCGGATCCGCGCCGTGCTCCATGTCCCACTCCTGGCCGGCCGAGGCCGCGAGCAGTGCCCCGTCGTCGACGAAACGACCATCGGTCAAAGGCGCCTTCCGGTACGCCGTGGGCATCGGCCACTCCGGCTGGGCGCGCCACGCCCCGGTGCTGTCCTCGATCGCGAAGGCCGGCCCGGTCACCGCCGTACGGCCGTCCTTGAGGTAGTGGTCGTAGAGGCGCATGACCTCGTCGAAGAACCCGGCACGGCCCATCTTGAGCCGTCCGTCGGCGTCCGTCTCGTTGCCGCGGACGTGCTCCCACTGCCCGAGCCAGCCGCGCTCGACGCCGTGGTGGTTGTCCAGGTACTCCTGCATGTCCTCCGGTTTGGTGTTGTTCTCGATGAACCCCTGTGTCACGAAGAGCGGCGTGTCCGTGCCCCGGGCCTGGGCCGCCAGGTTCCGGTCCCGCCAGTACGCCGCGTCGAGATCGGGTTCGTCGTTGTTCGCCAGGTTGTCCGAGAGGCATTCCGGGTGGCTCGCCTCGTACGCCGCGTTGGCCCGGTAGTGCGCGGTGTCGTCGGCCATCGGCGTCATCGTGGCGATGCCGTTGTAGGCGTTCGGCGTGCCGGTCACGTTCGGCCGGGGCACCCCGTTGCTGAACAGGTAGTCGTACATGTTCCACACCGGCTCCTGCGCCACCACCGCCTTGAGCTGCGGGAGCCCCAGGTTGTTGCCGACCAGCCCGGTCACCGCGTCGTAGGACTTGCCGTACATCCCGACCCGGCCGGTCGACCAGGGCTGCTTCGCGGCCCACTGGATCGCGGCCTTGACGTCGGCCTGCTCACCCGGCCCCACCCAGTCGAGACAGCCGGTGCTCCCTCCGAAACCCCGCAGATCCACCATCACGTACGTGTATCCGCGGGCGAAGACGCCGGCCCCACCGGTGAAGTCGGCGAACCGGCTCGACGGCCCGGCCTGCGCCCACCCCTCCGGCCCGGTCTGCCCGGCGTGGCTGAAGTAGGGCCCGACCGCGAGGATCACCGGCGTCCTGCCGTGCGGCGGCAGGTTCGCGGGCCGCAGCACGTCGGCGTGCAGCTCGACACCGCTGTGATCCGACGAGGGGAAGTAGGCCTCGGTCCACACGGCACCCTCGGGCACCCGCGGATTCTCCTCGTGGGTGACGCCGTCCGGCGCGGGGCTCGCGGCGACCGCCGGCCCGCTCATCGCCAGGATCACCGCGGCCACCAGCGCTCCGGCGACGGCCGTCCCTCGTCTGCTCGTGCTCAACCCGACCCCCAGGCAATCGATGAATGTCACTGCCTGGCTGACGTTACCGGGTCTACGTCCGTGCGGAGCCGTTCTTCTTCCGGGAGAACATCCGGCGGAGACGGCGGAAGAAGGCGATGACCGGGCTGCGGCTGCCGGGGCGGGTCTGGGCGGCGGGCGCCGTGGTGGTGGGGGCCGGCGGTGCGGGGTTGAGGGCCGCCTTGGCCGCCGTGTGCCGGGTGAGCTCCGCGTCGAAGTCGGCGTCGGTGGTGGCCGGGGTGACCTGCCCGTTCGCGCGCCAGGCGGCGGCCTCGGTCACGGCGGTGGTGAGGCGGGTGTAGTACTCGGAGGTGGTGGGGACGTCGTCGAGGTCGGCCCAGGCGAGCAGGTGGGTGAGGACCGCGTCGTACTCCTTCATCGGCCTCGACGCGGTGTGCGAGGCGAGCTTCTCCTCGATCTGCTTCATCCGATCGGGGCTGAAGCCCGCGCCCGGCAACCGCTCCAGCAGATCCGCGGTGGTGCGGAACACGTGCGCGCTGAACGCCTCCTTGTCGGCTTTCGGAGTTGCGGCCAGGCGGGCGTCCTGCCGGTTCTCCTCGGCGCGCGAGTCGTCCTCGATGGTCACGCCCGCGGGCACCGGCGGCACCGGATAGTTGAGCATGTCCGAGTCGTAGGCCTCGTTGATGGCGATGTGGGTGACCTCGTGCACCAGGACCGCGAGCCGGTCGTCGCCCACGGCGGCGGCCGGGTAGTTGACCCGGTAGCGGTTGGGGCCGCCGGCAGGCCCCGGACCGAGGTTCTGGGTTGTCGCGCCGGAGGCGGACGCGGTCTCCTGGTGCCAGAGGTCGACCTGGTCCAGGTACGGCACCAGTTCGGCGAGCAGCGCCAGCATCTCGGGGTTCGTGGTGTTCTGCTGGTAGTCGAGCACGAGCTGTTTCTCCGCCGGGGTGGGCGGGCCCACCGCGGCGCCGGCCTGCTGTTGCTGCTGGCCGCCGGCGGGTGTCTGCAGCATCCGCTGCACGGTGAGCATCCGGCCGACGTTCGCGTTGCCGACGCTGCGCTGCAGGGCGAGCACGGCGGCCGGATCGGTCAGGTCGTGGGCGCCGGGCGCGGCAGGGGTGCCGGTGGTACGCCGTTCGCGGGGCTCCCGGGCCGGACGGTCGGGTGTGGTGTTCTGGCGCCCACGGTGCTGCATCCGGCGTTGTTGCATCCGGCCACTATGTCCGATGAAGGCCGGACGTCGACAGGGTGAACGGTGAGGTCTGCCCCTGCGGCGGGTGAGGTCTGCCCCTGCCGTCCGCGCGGGTGGCCGGGCCGGGCGGTCAGCGCGGGACGAGCTTGCGGAGGACGGCCAGGACCCGGTCCCGGCGACGGTCGGGCGGCGGCGGCGGAGTGGCGGCGGCGATCGCGGCGTCGACGGCCGGCCTGGCCGCCGTGATCCGGTTCCGTTCGGCCTCGAGGGGTGCCGCGATGCCCGGGGTGATCGCGCCGGCCTGTCGCCATGCCGTGGTCTCGTTCACGGCGGCCACCAGGCGCTGGTAGAACTGCGACGTGGTGGGGATGTCGTCCTGATCGGACCAGACGAGCACGTGGGCGAGGACGCCGTCGTACTCGGAAAGGGTGTTCTGCATGGTGTGGATGCCCAGCTTGTTGGAGATCTCGCGCATCCGGGCCGGGCCGAACCCGGAGCTCGGCAGCAGCGTGATGAGATCGGCGATCGTCCGCGTCGCGTAGGCGCTGAAGCGCTGGAGTTCGGCCGGGTCGGTGAGTCCGATCCGCTCCTGCTGCCGCTGGCCCTCGTGCTGGGCGACGGGCCCGATGGCGGGTAGCGGTTGTACCGGGTAGTTGAGCATCTCCGCGTCGTAGGACTCGTTGATCAGGATGTGGGTGACCTCGTGCACCAGGATCGCGACCTGCTGCTCGACCGTGCCACCGGCGCCGTAGTTGATGGTGTACCGGTTGGCGCCGGCGGCGGTGGTGGCCGCGTCGTCGATGTGGGTGTTCCCGCCGCTGGTCGAGGTCGGCGCCCGGGTGAAGGACGAGATCCGGTGCAGGTGCGGCATCAGCTGGTTGAGCAGGTTCCGGACGTCCTGGTTCGCGGTGTTCGCCAGGTAGTTCTGGATCTCCTGGACCTCGTTGATGGTGATCGGCACGGCCGGCGGCGTCTGGTTCGCGGGCAGCGGCGGCTGCGTCACCCGCTGCACGGCGAGCATCCGGCCGACGGTCGCGTTCCCGGCCGCACGCTGGAGGGCCAGGACGGCGGCGGGACCGGCGGGGGTACGGCGATCGCGGGGCTGGTGGGTCGGCGCGCCGCCGGTCCGGGTGTCCTGATGCCCGTGCTGATGCATGCTATCCACTGTGCCCGATGAAGGCCGGGCGTCGGGCGCGTGAACGGGAGATCTGCCCCGGCGGTGCGTGATGCTGCCCTCGTCGTCCCCGGGCGATCTCCTTCACATCTCGGACAAAGTAGGATCGGGCTAGTGCTCTGTGTAGTCGCCGTTCGAGATGTCCCAGATGAGTGCGCGCCAGAACGAGTCGGGGTCGGCGAGGGTTTCCGGGTCGATCGCGGTCAGCAGGCCGCGGGCGTGGTCGGCGGCGGCGTCGTCGGATTCGTACCGCTGGTCGGAGAGGGGCCGGGCGGCGTTGAGGGCGGCGAGGCTCTCGGCGAGCTGCCGCACGGTGGCGTTGAGCGGGTCGATCTCCGCTGACCAGGATGGTGCGGTCCAGACGGAGCCGTCGGTGATGTCGACGATGACGTCGATGCCGGAGTCACCCCAGGTCCCGATGACCGCGTAGCCCGGGTTGCGCTGCCAGACCGTGATCCGCTCGTCCGGGTGAAAGGAGACGGCACTGTCGTCGGGAAGGCCAGCGCCGGTCAGAACCGCGACGCTGTCCGCGTGACGGATCAGGGCAGCATCCTGAGGTGTGTAGACGGTCATTGCGGTCCGGCGCTGCCTTTCGTGAACAGTTTGTCGATGGCGTCTTTCAGGCGACCTTGGCGGCGTCGCGTACGGACTCGGGCTGCCAGCCCCAACTGTAGGAGACATCGGCTCCGGGAGTGAATTCATCGATCAGGTCCTGGCAGCGGTTCCCCGTCGGACAGGGGGAGTATTCGACATACATCTTGACGTCACTCGCCTCGGTCCTGAGGTCGACGTCCTCCTGCCTGATCTCGGGCTCGCCGGGGGCGCGACGGGCGTTCCTCTCCGCGGCGATCTTCTCACGCATCTTCTTCATCATGTCGTTCTCGGCATGGTGATCGGCGTTTGACTTGCCGTCGACCTCGTGGGTGTTGCCGTAGCGGTCTTTGAAGGTGGTACCGCCGTAGGTGTTCTTCCGGCCGTTGCCCGCCACCCCTGCGGCACGGTCGTTGAGACGGGCCTGCTGCGCGAGGCGGCTCTCCCGGCTGTGCCCGTACCCCTCCTTGCGGTACACCGACGGGACCGGGTCATTTGTTCTGCGTGCGGGTACACCGTTTGACGGCCGGGGATACGACGGATCTTTCGGCTTTCTCGGTGCACGGACCCGCCTTGGCGGCTCGTCCACGAGTCTGACGGCTTTGGCGACGACCTTCGAGAGTCCGGCAGGCGGATCGACTGCCTTGCGCCTAGCCACCAAGCACCGCGTTGGTCGCCATGTCGATCAGTTGGTCGAGGACAGCCGAGGTGATGATCTTAAAAATCGGAATCTCAAGCAGGGAGGCGCCGAATGTGGCCACCGCGGTGGCGATCGCCTGGGCGATCTCGATGACGAGCACCGCGAGTTGCACGATGACCTGGATCTTCAACGCGAGGACGATCGCTGCGCACACGATCAGGCCCGCGCCGGCCGCGATCGCACCATTCGCGGAGTCGGCGAGCGTGGCGTTCGGGCTATCCTCGTGGCTCCACCAGTTCTGGAACGCGGTGACCGCGCTACCGCTGTTCACCGACCACACACTGGAGGCGACCCGCGATGCGTCACCGACGGTCACCCCGATCTCCTGGCCGAATGTGATCCACTCCTGGCCGAGCTGGAAGAGCTTCTCCTCATCGGAAGTGGGCCAGTCGTAACCCAGCATCGCGATGACGGACACGAGTTCACCGGGTAGTTCGAGTCCCATCCGGGCTCAGGCCAGTCGTCCGGCAATGGCCTCCAGGCCTGCGGCTGCATCATCGTCCGCCTGTTCGACCGTGCGTGCCATCTCGACGATGTCTTCGCCTGCGTAGCCGATCTCCTCGGCCATCGTTCCCCAGCATTGGAACGTCCAGTCAGAGAAGTACTGGTAAGCCGTACCGACCAGGGTGCCGATCGTGTCGTGACCCCACGCACCCTCGTATGCGGCGATTCGGCCTCTGAAAGCGTCAAGCTTCGCCGCGAAGTCGGTGCCGACGTCCCGCATCGACCCGCCGGACGCTCGCATGGCCTCAAGATCCACATGCAATTCCGTCACTGGCATTCCCCTCGATGCGCCGACCGCGGGCCACAGCATAACTACACCCGTGTAGACAGTCATGGCGGTTGCCCGGCCTGCGGTCTTCCTGACATCGACGCTTGATCGCTCATTGTCAAGCGCCTGATCGTGACCTGAGCCATTGCGTGAACCTTTGAGGATGCCGGACTCGTCGGCTGACCCGTATCGCTCCCAATCCTTTTGTACGAAGGTCGACCTGGCCGGCCATGTCGGTGACCCGGTGGGATGAGCGCAGGTTGATCCAGTGCGCTGGTGCGCTGGTGCGCTGGTCTCGGACCTCTCGCTGCCGACGGCGCGACACAGCCCATGATCAAAGTGGCAGGGGTGGTTGCATGTTGCCACCATGGCCGCTGTGCAGACCCTGTTCGCGATCGCCGCAGTGGCGGCGGTGGCCGCCGGTGCGGTCGCTCCGCGATCGGATCCCGATCCTGCTGGTCATTCGTGACCAAGCGCAGGCCGTCGCGGAGGATCGGCGCTGCCGATCCTCCGGCTGGCAGGCGAGTGGGCTTGTCCGGATGGGGGACCGGCCTTGGCTGCGGCGGGTCTGAGGCGGGGGAGTGATACCGCGTGGTGAAACCGGGGTCTAATAGCGGACAAAAGTAGTCTTTCTGGTATGACTGCGATTCTCATCCATGGTGTGCCGGACACGCATCGGGTCTGGGACGGCGTACGTGAAGAGCTGAAGCGGGACGATGTGGAAGCGTGGGATCTGCCCGGGTTCGGGGTGGGGCGGCCTGCGGGGTTCGGGGGGACCAAAGAGGAGTACGTGGATTGGCTCGTCGAGCGGATCGAAGGGGTCGGGGAACCCGTACATCTCGTGGGGCATGACTGGGGGTGCATGCTCACGGCGCGGGTCGCGTCGGTGCGGCCGGATCTCGTGCGGAGCTGGGCCGGGGGGAACGGGCCGGTCAGCAAGCGGTATGTGTGGCATCCGCTCGCGCAGATCTGGCAGGACCGGGTCGCGGGGGACCGGTTCATGGCCGAGTTCGATCCGGTGGCGTTCGCGGGGCAGCTCGTCGAGGTGTACGACGTGCCGGGGGAGCCGGCCCGGGCGGCGATGGGACGCGTCGACGAGAGGATGAAGGACAGCATCCTGCGGCTCTACCGGTCGGCGGTGGAGGTCGGTGAGGAGTGGGCGCCGGGACTGCGGGACATGACCGCCCCGGCGCTGGTGTTCTGGGGTGTGCGCGACCCGGCGGTGCCGGTCGAGTTCGGGCGGGAGCTGGGGCTGGAGACCGGTGCCCGGCGGGTGGCCGAACTGGACTGCAACCACTGGACGCTCCTGGAACGGCCGGCCGAGGTCGCGGCGTTGCTGGAGGAGCACTGGTGCGACTGAACGTACGGGAGGAACCGGAAGCGGCGCCGGCAGTGAGCCGGCGCCCTCCCGCGGAGCGTCAGTAGACGTAGGGCCAGGCGGAGCTGTCCCAGGCGAGCAGGTTGATGCCGAGCTTTCCGGTGCCGGACGAGTTGTAGTAGTGGTAGACGAGGACGTCGGCGTCGCTGTCGGTGAAGACGGCGGGATGGCCGGGGCCGTAGATGCTGTCGTGCGTGGCCAGGATCTCGGTGCCGCCGCCGGCAGTGGTCAGGGTTCCGGCGCGGTCCTTGTACGGGCCGGTGATGCTGGTCGAGCGGGCGACCATGGTGCGGTACGTGCTCGCCGTGCCCTGGCAGCAGAAGTCGAAGGACATGAAGAGGTAGTAGTAGCCCGCGTGGTAGAAGAGGAACGGTGCCTCGACCGACTTGCTGTTCACGAAGCGCTCGGCGATGTTGTAGATCGTGCTGTTCGCGGGCTTGCCGGTGCTGGAGTCCAGCTGGACCATCTTGATGCCGGTCCAGAACGAGCCGAACGTCAGCCACCACTGGCCGGACGAGGTGACCGTCAGGTTCGGGTCGATGGCGTTGTACGTGCTGCTCGTCGAGGTCTCGATCACTTTGCCGTAGTTGGTCCACGTGCCCGCGGCGCCGGTGGTGCTCGAGGCGAGGAAGATGGCCGACTTGTTCGAGCCGAACGTGGAGGCGGCGTAGTACATCAGGTACTTGCCGCCGTGGTACGAGATGTCCGGCGCCCAGAGGGTGGCGCTGCCGCCGGTGTAGTCGTCGGCCCAGGACGTGCCGTTGGGGAAGGCCTTGCCGGCGGCGACGAAGGCCGTACGGTCGCTGGAGGTCTTGAGGGTGATGCCGTCGCCGGTGGTGGCGAGCAGGTAGGTGCCGTCGCTCTTCTTGACGATCGACGGGTCGTGCGCGTCGGTGGAGCCGGTGACCGTGCCCGGGTTCGGGTACGTGGCGGCGGACGCGGTGCCGGCGCCGGTCAGCGTGGCGGCGGCCACGACCACCGTGGCGAGCAGGATGCGGAAGCGTCGGTGCATGGGGATGCGCCTTCCGTGGGGGATGTAGGGGACGGGTGGTTCTCTAATGCACGAAGGGCCAGCCGGCCTCGTCGTACGCGATGGGGTCGATGCCGAGGTAGGGGGAACCGCTGTCGGCGTAGTAGTGGTAGACGAGGAGGTCGCCGTCGTCGTCGCTGAACACGGCCTCGTGGCCGGGGCCGTGGACGTCGTCGTGTCCGGCGAGGACCTCGGTGCCGCCGCCCGCCGTCATCGGGGTGCCGTCGCGGTCGGCGAACGGGCCGTTCGGGGATGTGGAACGGCCGACCATGGTGCGGTAGGTGCTGGCGGCGCCCTGGCAGCACCGGTCGAAGGAGACCCAGAGGTAGTAGTAGCCGCCGTGCTCGACCAGGTACGGGGCCTCGATCGCGGTGTCGCCGCGGGTGGCGAGCGCGGTCATCGTGTCGCCCGTGCGCAGACCGGTGGCGGGGTCCAGCTCGATCTGCTTGATGCCGGTCCAGAACGAACCGAACGTCAGCCACCAGCGCCCGGTGCCGTCGACGAACAGGTTCGGGTCGATCGCGTTGAAGTCGTCGGACGTCCGGCTCTCGATCACCAGGCCCCGGTCGGTCCAGCTGCCCGGCGCGCCGCTGGGGCTGGTGGCGAGGAAGATCGCGGAGTGGTGGGAGCCGAACGTGGAGGCCGAGTAGTAGAGCTGATAACGGCCGTCGTGGTACGAGATGTCCGGGGCCCAGAGGTCGGGGTTGCCCGGGGTGTACTCCGCGGTCCACGGGGTGCCGTCGGGGAAGGCGGCGCCCGCGTCGGTCCAGGTCTCCCGGTCGGCCGAGGTCTTGAGCCGGATGTTCGCACCGGTGTAGGCGATCAGGTAGGTGCCGTTCCCGGTCTTCACCATGGACGGGTCGTGCACGTTCGAGTCGCCGAGCGCGAGCAGCGGTTCGGGGTACGAGCCCGGCCTGGTGACCCGGGGTGCGCCGGGCGCGTCGATGCTCGTCGAGCACGCCGCCAGGAGCAGGAGGGCGGCGAGGCTCAGCAGGGGTCGTACGGGCATCGTGCTCCCTATCGGGCCGGCGCCGGGGCTGGGAGGGCCCGCTGCGCCGCGTGGGGGAGTGCGATGCCGCTATCGCACCTTGTGTTTCTCGTATGTTAACGATCACAAATGCGAAGTCAAGAGGAGGCTTCGTCTGTCGGGTTCAGATAGTGCGCGCTCACATGATCCAAAGGATCCCCGGACCGTGCGGGGGCACGGTCCGGGGCCGGGGACTGATCAGTTCACCACGTGGAGCAGGAGGTTCGGGGTGCCGGTGCCGGCGTTGGTGACGACGTCGGGGGTGGCGTTGGTGGTCAGGTACGAGGAGACCTGGGCCGGGGTGTAGGCCGGGTTGGCCTGCAGGACCAGGGCGGCCGCGCCCACCACGTGCGGGGTGGCCATCGACGTGCCGCTGATCGTGTTCGTGGCGGTGGTGCTGGAGTACCAGGACGAGGTGATGCTCACGCCGGGGGCGAGGATGTCGACGCAGCTGCCGTAGTTGGAGAAGCTCGCCGCGGCGTCGGTGCTCTGGGTGGCGCCGACCGTGATCGCGGTGGGCACCCGGGCGGGGGAGTAGTTGCAGGCGGGGCGGCGGATGCCGAGGATGTTGCCGTTGCCGGCCGCGACGCCGTAGGTGACGCCCGCGGCGATCGAGGCGGTGACGGCGTTGTCGAGGGTGGTGCTGGCGCTGCCGCCCAGGCTCATGTTCGCCACCGCGGGCTTGACGGCGTTGGCGGTCACCCAGTTGATGCCGGCGATGACGCCGGTGGTGGTGCCGCTGCCGTCGCAGTCCAGGACCCGGACGCCGACGAGCTGGACGGCCTTGGCGACGCCGTACGTGGCACCGCCGACCGTGCCCGCCACGTGGGTGCCGTGGCCGTTGCAGTCGGTGGCGTCGCTGTCGCTGTCGACGAAGTCGTAGCCGCTGACGGCCCGCCCGCCGAACTCGGAGTGGGTGGTGAGGATGCCGGTGTCGATGATGTACGCGTGCACGTTCGACCCGGTGTTCGGGTAGGTGTAGGTGCCGCTGAGCGGGAGGCTCGCCTGGTCGATGCGGTCGATGCCCCAGGTGGCGCCGGTCTGGGTGGCGTCGGCCGTGATGACCTGGTCCTGCTCCACGTACTCCACGGCAGGGTCGGCGGCGAGGCGCTTGGCGGCGGCCTCGGTCATCCGGGCGGCGAACCCGTGCACCGCCGCGTCGTAGACCTGGGCGACGCTGCCGCCGTAGGAGCCGATCAGGGTGTGCGCCGTCGTGCGGGCGGGGGTCGCGCCGTCCTTCAGAACGACCAGGTAGCTGCCGGGCACGGCGGTGGCCGAGCCGGCGGCGCGGATCTGGCCGGTCGGTGCGGCGGACGCCGCGGTGCCACCGACGGCGATCAGGGCGGTCGCGAGCGTCGCCGTCAGGACGGTCCGGGCGGCGTGCCGCGCCGGGAGACGTCGGGCCATGAAGATCTCCTTACGATCACAAGACATCGATATCTGTGATTGTAAGGAGGTCCGCGCGCCATTCGTTAGATAGCAGTTCGTCTATAGCATGGGATTCTGTTCACACATATTGAAATGAATATATGTTCTATTCTCGAGTCCAGCGGATGCCGTCGACGACGTGGGTCAGGAAGGCCGGGTCGGACCACGCGGCCTCCTCGTGGCCCAGGCTCGTGTACCAGGAGCGACCGTTTTCGATCTGGCGGCACCAGGCCTGGGGATGCGGCGCCGGCATGGTGAAATCGCCCGGCTCATAGGTCGCCTCGTCGACGCTCACGAGCAGGAGCGATTCCTTCCGTACGTCGGTGAACGCGTACCACTCGTCGGTGAAGGTCCATTCCGGCGGCAGGTGGGCGGTGGAAGGGTGGCCCGGGGTGACCCGCATCGTCGCGGTCTGTACCCCGGCGGGGTGGCCGGCGAAGCGGGCGCCGAGCAGGGTGCCGTACCAGTCCCAGGTGAGCTCGGTGCCGGCGGCCGAGTGGATGCCGGCGAAACCGCCGCCGTTCTCGACGAAGGCGCGCAGGGCGGAGCGGGCCGGGGGGTCGAGCACGTCGCCGGTGGTGGAGACGAAGGCGACCGCGTCGAAGCGGGCGCACGCGGTGACGGCGGACGGATCCTCCGAGTGGGTCACCGTGAAGTGGCGGGACAGGGCGGTGACGGCGGCCGGGATCGAGTCGTGGCGGTAACCCGTGGTGCGCGTGAAGACGAGCAGATCCATGGGAACAGATCTACCCGATGACGCTCTGCCCACGGCGTACCGGAGAGGGGTTGGGAATCTCGAGGTCTTCGAGGTTGTGCAGGCGGCGGACCGGGGAGAGCAGGTAGATCACCGGGGAGACGGCGGTGAGGGCGCCGAAGAGCAGCAGCGTGGTGCGGGCGCCGAGCGGGCCGGCCAGGGCGCCGGCGAGCAGGCCACCGAGGGGGATGGCGCCCCAGGAGACGAACTTGACCGTGGCGATCACGCGGGAGAGCAGCTCGGGAGGGCTCGCGGTCATCCGGTAGGTGCGGGTCGTGACGCTGAGGATCACGGTGGCGGTCGCGAGGACGACGTTGCCGGCGGCGAAGGCCAGGAACGCGGTCCGGCCGGTGCCGAGCGGGATGACCAGGGCGCCGGCCACGCTGACCACGGCGGTGATGAGCAGGGCGCGGGCGGTGCCGACGCGGCTGGTGAACCAGGTGGTCAGCGCCGCCCCGATCAGCGAGCCCAGGCCGTCGGCGGCGAGCAGCACGCCGGTCAGGCCGGGGGAGGCGTGCAGTTCGCGGATCAGGTAGTACGGGAAGAGGGCGATCAGCGCGCCGTTGACGAAGTTGGTCGCGGTGGCGTCCCACATGCACGGGCCGATGATCGGGTGGCGGACCACGTAGCGGAAGCCCTCGCGGATCAGCGCGGTCATCGGCGGGCGGTCGCGGTCCGGTGCGGCACGGCGTTCCGGGAGGGTACGCAGCAGCGAGGCGGAGAAGAGGTAGCTCGCCACGTCCACCAGCAGCGTCGGGACCGCGCCGAGCAGCTGGGTCAGCGCGCCGCCGAGGGACGGGCCGCCGAGCTGGGTGGCGGCGTGCATGCCGGAGTTGAGGCTGTTGCGGGACTGGATCTGATCGGCCGGGACGATCGTCGGCAGGAACGTCTGGTTGCCGACGTCGAAGAGCACCGTACCGAAGCTCACCACCAGGGCGACCACGATCATCTGGGTGATCGTCAGCCGGCCGCCCCACCAGGCGAGGGGGATGGAGAGCAGGGCGGCGGCCCGGACCAGGTCGGCGCCGACCTGCAGGGTGCGCAGCGGCAGCCGCTCGACGATCACCCCGGCCGGGAGGCTGATCAGCAGATACGCCAGGTAGGTGGCGGCGGTGATCAGGCCCATCTCGAAGGCGGAGGCGTGCAACACGGTCAGCGCGGTGAGCGGCAGCGCCACGCCGGTCACCGCCGAGCCGAGGTGGCTGGTCGCGCCCGCGGTCCAGAGACGCCAGAACGGGGTGAGTCTCGGGGGAGTAAGTTTCATAATGGAACTGACTATAGTGGTGAGCGTGCGGCAAGTAGACCTGGAAGACGTGGACTGCGGGATCACGCAGGCGCTCGGAGTGCTCACCGACTGGTGGACGTTCCTGATCGTGCGGGACGTGGCGGGCGGGGTGACCCGCTTCGACGCGCTGCAGAAAGAACTCGGGATGAGCCGGCGTGCCCTCGCCGAACGGCTCGCCGCGCTGGTCGAACACGGCGTCCTGGAACGCCGTCGCTACACCGACCGGCCGCCGCGCCACGACTACGTGCTCACCGGGAAGGGCGAGGGGCTGCTCCCGGTGCTGCTCGCGCTCCAGGAGTGGGGGGACCGGTACGTGCTCGGCGACGGGTCGCTGACCGCCACCGCGGCGGCCGGGTCCGCGGAACACCGCCGGGTCCAGGGGCTGGTCGGGCGGGTACTTCCGGATCTCGTGCTACCCCGGCAGGACGGGGCGCCGGTCGCGCCTTCCGCGGCCGGGGTGTGGACCGTGCTGTTCTGCTTTCCCGGAGCATTCGCGCCCGGGTCGCGCGGGCTGCCGCCGACCTGGGGGGAGATCCCGGGGGCGCCGGGGTGCACGCTGGAGACGACGACGTACGGTGCCCGGCACGACGCCTTCGTCGCGGCCGAAGCCCGGATCCTCGGGGTCAGTACCCAGCGGCCGGACCAGCTCCACGACTTCGCCGAGCACGCCGGGCTCCCCTACGACCTGCTCTCCGACGCGGACGGGCGGCTCGCGGCGGCGCTGCGCCTGCCGACGTTCCGGGCCGGCGGCGCCGACCGGCTCAAGCGGCTGACCATGCTGGTCGATCCGGGCGGCGTGATCCGCGAGGTGCAGTTCCCGGTCACCGACCCGGCAGCCTCGGTCGGCGAGATGCTGACCGTGGTCGAGAGGTGCAGCACGTGACGGATCGACTCGTTCACGTCTCCGCCGGCCGCCCGGGGGCGTGCTGGCAGGCGGTGTAACCGGCCTGGCGGGGGCTGGGCCGCCCGGCCAGCGGGCGCTCCCTGCCGGTAGGCGCTCTCGGCCGGTGGGCGCTCCTGGCCAGCGGGCGCTTCCGGCTGGCTGGCGCTCCTGGCCGGTGGGCACTCCTGGCTGGCGGGTACTCCCGGCACCGGAGCGGCGGAGGTGCGTTGCTCGATGTTCATGGCGGTGGGGGACCGCACGGCCATGGCGGCGTCGGCGATGTTCGCCCCGATGGTGCGGGGTGGAGAGGAACGGGTGGTTGGTGCCGTAGTGGCACCGGTCGCCTCGCCGTGATGGGTGTGTGGGGGAAAACGTGAACGTGAGCCGGAATCGCGTCGCACGATGAGGGGCGAGGCACGCGGGAGGGGGAGAACCGTGAGTGACCGGCACAGGGTCGTCGTCGTGGGGGCCGGGTTCGGTGGGCTCAACGCCACCAAGGCGCTCGCCCGCGCGGACGTCGACGTCACGCTGATCAACAGCACCACCCATCACCTCTTTCAGCCGCTGCTGTACCAGGTGGCGACCGGGATCCTCTCCGAGGGCGAGATCGCGCCGCCGGTCCGGGAGATCGTGAAGCGGCAGGAGAACGTCGAGGTGCTGCTCGGGCAGGTGACCGGGATCGACGTGGGGAAGCGGACGATCAGCGCCAACGCGCCCGGCGGGATCGACTACCAGTTGCCGTACGACTCGCTGGTGGTGGCGGCCGGTGCGTCGCAGAGCTACTTCGGCAACGACCACTTCGCGCAGCACGCGCCCGGGATGAAGAGCGTCGACGACGCGCTCGAGCTGCGCGGGCGGATCTTCGGCGCGTTCGAGATGGCGGAGATCGAGACCGATCCGGCGGCGATCGGGCGGTGGCTCACCTTCGTGGTGGTCGGTGCCGGGCCGACCGGGGTGGAGATGGCCGGGCAGATCGCCGAGCTGGCCCATCGTACGCTGCCCGGACAGTACCGGCGGATCGACCCGCGGCAGGCCCGGGTTCTCCTGGTGGACGCGGTCGACACGGTGCTGCCCACGTTCGGCGGACGGCTCTCCGCGCAGGCGCTGCGGCAGCTGGCCAAGCTCGGCGTGGAGGCCAAGCTGGGCGCGAAGGTGGTCGGCGTCGACGAGGGTGGCATCACCGTCGAGCTGGCGCAGGGCCGGGAGCGGATCGACGCGGCCACCAAGATCTGGGCGGCCGGGGTGGCCGCCTCGCCGCTGGCCCGGACGCTCGCCGAGGCCACCGGCGCCGAGGCCGACCGTGCCGGGCGGATCATGGTGCGGCCGGACTGCACGGTGCCGGGTCATCCGGAGATCTTCGTGGTGGGGGACATGATGTCGCTGGACCGGCTGCCCGGCGTCGCCCAGGTGGCCATCCAGACCGGGCGCTACGCCGCCGCGACGATCCGGGCCCGGGTGGACGGCAAGCCCGCACCGGGGCCGTTCGCCTACCACGACAAGGGCAGCATGGCGACGATCTCCCGGTTCTCCGCGGTCGCCTCCACCGGGAAGCTCCAGTTCACCGGATTCGTCGGGTGGCTGATGTGGCTGGCCGTCCACCTGATGTACCTGGTCGGCTTCAAGAACCGGATGTCCACTGTCGGCCACTGGTTCGTGTCGTTCCTCGGGCGCGGCCGCTCCGAGCGGGTCACCACCACGCAGCAGGTCGTCGCCCGTGAGGCGATCCGGCACCTCGGCCTGCTGGACACCTCGATCCCGGCTCCCGAGCCGTCGCCGGTTCCCGCGTCACGACCTTGAAAGATCAACACCTTTTCCGGGTACGATCCCAGCTCGCTCTGCCGTACCGGAAAAGGTGTCCGAATCTCATCAGGCTGCGGCGACGCTGGCGGTGTCGGCGAGGAGGCGCTCGATGTCCGGGCGGGGCGCCGGTTTGAAGAAGTAGAAGCCCTGGGCGTAGCGGTAACCGAGGGTGAGCAGACGATCGGCCTGTTCCCGGGTCTCGACACCCTCGGCGACCGCGCGCAGGCCCATGGTCCGGGCGATGGTGCTCAGCGACGACGCGATCGCCTCCTGCTCGGCGGTGCCGGTGACGCCGTCGATGAACGACTTGTCGACCTTGAGCGTGGTCGCCGGGCAGGTGCGCAGCAGGGTCAGCGAGGACTGCCCGGTGCCGAAGTCGTCGAGCGCGACACCGACGCCGAGCTCGCGCATCTCCCGGACGGTCTGCATCGCGGCGCCGTCGTCGAAGACCGCGGTCTCGGTGATCTCGATGGTGATGCCGGCCGGGTCCACGCCGTGCCGGGCCATCGTCGCGGCGAGGTGACCGGGCAGATCCGGGTCGAGCAGCTGGCGGGCCGAGACGTTGATGTTGACCCGGGGCGCGTTCGCGCCGTACCGGTGCTGCCAGGTCGCGGCGTCGGCGCAGGCGGTCTCCAGGATCCACCGGCCCAGGTCGAGGATCACGCCGCTGAGCTCGGCGACCGGGATGAAGACCGCGGGCGAGACCATCGGGCCGTCCGCGGGCTGCCAGCGGACCAGCGCCTCCATCCCGGTGATCCGGCCGTCGGCCAGCTCCACGATCGGCTGGTAGTACATCCGGAACTCGCCGCGGTCCAGCCCCCGCCGGAGCGCGGCCGTCATCTCGGTGTAGTCGCGGACCGCGTCCTCCAGCTCGGCCGTGTACCCGCACGCCCGGTCGATGCCGTTGAACGTGGCCGACTTGAGCGCGAGGTCGGCCCGGCGGAACAGGTCCGCGCCGGTCGCCGCGGTCGCCACCCCGGCGCAGACGGTGACCAGCAGGTCGTCGCCCTCCACCCGCAGCGGGGTGCGGAACGCCTCGATCACGTCGTCGGCGATCCCGGTACGGTCGCCGGGCAGGTGGACGCCGAACCCGTCACCGACCAGCCGGGCGACCGTCGCGCCCGGCACGGTCGCGGCGATCCGCTCGGCGGCGGCCCGCAGCACCGCGTCGCCCTTCTCGTCGCCGATCCGGTTGTTGAGCAGGTGGAACCCGTCCAGGTCGCAGAGGAGCACGACGGCGGGTCCCGGGTGCTGCCGGACGAGCTCGCTGAACCGGCGCCGGTTCAGCAGCCCGGTCAGGTCGTCGTGGCCGGCCTGCTCGTCGAGACGGTTCAGCAGGTGGGCGTTGTCGATCAGGGCGGCCAGCTGCCGGGTCACCACCAGCACGATCAGCAGTACGGTGCCGCCGAGGTACCCGGCCGGCAGGTACCCGGCGCGCAGGGTGATCAGGACCAGGGTGACCGTGGTGACCGCGACCGAGGCGTACAGCGCCACGCTGATCCCGCGCCAGGCCGGGCGGACCGGGCGGGGCCGGGCCCGGACCTGCGAGCGGGCGGCGAGCGTGAAGAAGAGCCCGACCCAGGCGAGGACCAGCGCGACGACGCTGATGTGCGGCCACTGGCGCAGCTGCGGGACCAGGGCCCAGGAGACCGGCGCGAGGAAGCTGACCGGCGCGAGGTACCAGAGCGACCAGCCGTACCCCGGGCCGACCCCGGTGACACCCGCCTTGATCACCGCGAGGATCCCGGCGCAGGCGACGATCGCGGCGATGCCGAGCATGGCCGCCGCGACCAGCCGGTCGTCCTCCGGGACCGGGGTGACCTGGAACAGCCGGGCGGTGACGATCGCGTCGGCGACCCCGATGATCGCCACGTCCAGGTACATCCGGACCCGCTCCCGCCAGTGCCGGCGCCGCCCGGGCAGGCGCAGCATCGAGGCGATCGCGCCACCGGCCGCGACCAGGTAGAGCACGCTGGTCAGCGGGTCGGCCAGGACGAGGTGCCCGGCGCGCACCGTGGTGACCGCGTGGACGAGCGCGCCCAGGAAGAGGAAGACCGTGCAGAACGTGAGCCGGTTCCAGAACGTGCGGGCCGGCCCGCCACTGAACCGCGCCGTGACCAGGCCCGCGACGACCGCGGTGCCGATCGAGGCCAGGGCCGGCGGCCAGAGCACCCACGACGGCAGCGGCCGGACGGTGCCGGCGACGGTGAGCACGGCGCTGAGCACGGCCCACCCGACGGCGAGACACGCGAGGACCCCGGCCACCCGACGCGTCTGCTTCACGTCTGACATGGCCCGACGATCGGCGGCGCCGCGCGCCGGATTAACAAAACGCCAGGGTGCCGGTCACCCCACGCGTACGGAGACCGCGACGTCGTCGCCGAAGGGCACGGCGAGGTAGCCGTTCTCCGGTGCGCGGACCCGCGGCAGGTGGTCCGGGCGGTGGTCGGCGTCGTCCGCGACGACCATGGCGCCGGGCCGCAGGTGGGCATCGCGTCACCCGGGGGCCTAGGCGGGGGTAGTGGCCTGGACGCGGGCCAGGATGCGCTGGGCGTACCGGATGAATTCCGCGGTCGCCGGGGAGATCGCGCCGGCCCGGCGGGTGATGAAGGCGAACGACTCCACCACCGGCGGGTCGAGGGGGGCCCAGTGGAGACCCCGGCGGGTGATCATCGAATGGCCGACGTGGAAGGAGACCAGCGAGTCGCCGATGCCCTGGGCGGCCAATTCCAGGGCGTGGGTCTGGAATTCGACCTCGACTATCGGCTCGAGGACGACGCCGGCGCTCTGCGCCCGGGCCAGCAGTGAGACCCGGAGCGGGTCGTCGCGGGACCAGCGGGCCTCGGAGAGGATGAGCCGCCGCTGGACGAGGGTGGCGATGTCGACCGGGTGTTCGGCGTTCTCCCGCTGGTTCGTCACGTAGACGACCTGGTCGGTGAAGACCGACGGGGAGACGTTCAGCTCGCGGTCGTCGATGGGGAGCTGGACGATGCCGGCCTCGATCTCGCCGGCCCGGACCAGGTCGGCGACCTCGGCGGAGTTGAGCCCGATGACCCGGATGCGCACGCCGGGATGCTGGGCCCGGAAATCGCGGATGAGGTCGGTCAGCAGATAGAGATGGGCACTGTTGAACGTGCCGAAACTGACCGTTCCCTGGTCGATGGATTGGATGCGATTGCTTGTCTCCACCATTTCCGAGACACCGGCGAGAACCTTCTCGGCGAGCGGCAGCAATTGCTTTCCGGCGTCGGTCGGAAGGAGCCTCCGGGAGGTCCGCGTGAACAGCGGGAGGCCGAGCGTCTTCTCCAATTCGCGGATCTGTTCGGAGAGGCTGGGCTGCGCCACGTGGTGCGCGGCGGCCGCGGCGGCGAACGTGCCGAGCCGGGACGCCGTGACGAAGTACTCCAGCTGCCGGACGGTCGGCAGGCCCATCGACCAGCCCCTTTCCTCAAGGTAGAACCTATATCTAGCACAAGATTCTGAGTCTTGCCCTTGGCCTGGAGCGGCTGGTGCACTGGCCGCACCGCCGAGATCACCGCAACGTCAGGGGCAGTCGATGAGTTCACCCACAGGTATCGCCGTCGTCACCGGCGCGGCCAGCGGCATGGGGAAGAGCACCGTGGAGGTGTTCCTCCGCGAGGGCTGGACGGTCGTCGCCGTCGACCTCGTGGCGGCGGCCGCACCGGCCGGTTCCCCGGGCACGCTGGTCCCGGTGATCGCCGACGTACGGGACCGGGCCGCCCTCACCGCGGCGCTGGACCGGGCCCTCGGGCCGGGCAACGGCGTCGAGGTCGTCGCGAACATCGCCGGCGTCTACCCGCCCACCACGCTCGACACCTACGACGAGCCGACCTACCGGCGCGTCTTCGACATCAACGTCCTCGGCGTCCTCAACGTGACCGCAGCCCTCCGCGGCCGGCTGCACGAGGGCTCCTCGGTGATCAATTTCGCCTCCACCGACGCCTTCACCGTGTCGCCCGGGCAGCTGCTGTACGGCGCGTCGAAGGCCGCCGTCGTGATGCTCACCAAGTCGCTCGCCCTCGAACTGGCCCCCGACCGGATCCGGGTCAACGGGATCGCCCCCGGCTGGGTGGCCACCCCCGGCAACGCGGCGACCGGCCGGATGGAGGCGGCGGCCGCCTCCATCCCGCTCGGCCGGGTGGCACAGCCCGAGGAGATCGCCGAATGGGTCTGGCTGCTCTCCACCGGGTCGCACGCCGCCTTCGTGACCGGCGAGACCCTCATGCTCTCCGGCGGCGCCGTACTGCGCTGACCGCCTTCCCCCTGAAGAAAGTGAACCGATACATGGCTGAGATACGTCTTGTCGCCCTTCTCGGTGTCGCGGTGCTCGCCCTGGCCGCCTGCACCACGACCACCTCGTCGGCGAGCACTCCCGCCGCGGACTGCACCCCGCAGACCGCCGGGCTGACCACGTTCACCGCGGGGACCCTCACGGTCGGCGTACCGGAGAACCCGCCGTACACGAAACTGAACGGCACCGAGGCCTCCGGCATGGAGATCGACATCATCGCGAAGCTCGCCGCCGCGGAGTGTCTCGCGGTCGCCTATACGCCGATCACCTACGCCAACGGCATCGCGATGATCAACAACCAGAAGCGGACCGACATCATCACCGGCGGCTGGTACGTCACCGCCGAGCGCGCCGAGCAGGTCGGCTTCACCACGCCCACCTACTACGACCAGATGGCGATCATCTCGAAGAGCGGCGTCGACACCGTCGCCGGGCTGGAGACCATCGGCACCGTCGGCTCGGGCACCGGCTTCTCCTGGCAGGACGACATGACCGAGGTCCTCGGCGACAGGCTCAAGACCTATCCGAGTACGGCCGAGATGAAGCAGGACCTGGTCGCCGGCCGGATCCAGGCCGCACTCGACGGCTACGGCGTCGCCACCGAGGCGTACAAGGGCACCGACTTCACGGTGAAGCAGGCCCAGGCCGACACCCGCGTCGCGATCACCACCGAGAAGCCGATCTCGGCCTTCCCGATCGACAAGGACAACAGGGCGCTCTCCGACGCGTTCAGCGCGCTGATCGACGGCTACCGGGCCGACGGCACGCTCGCGAAGATCGCCGCCGAGTACGACCTCGCCGCCGACCTGGTGGTGCCCGCCGACGTGGCGGCCACGTCGACCCGCTGACGCCAGCCCGGCCGGGGCGCCCACCCGCGTCCCGGCCGGACCGACCCGAGGACCAGGACATGACCGCATCCCTGTTCACGCCGGCGGGCGAGGCCGCCACCGCCGGTGTCACCATCGCGAACCTCGCCAAGAGCTTCGGCTCGCACCTCGTGCTCGACGACATCTCCGTGACGGTCCGCCCCGGCAGCGTGACCGCCCTGATCGGCCCCTCCGGATCCGGCAAGAGCACCCTGCTGCGCTGCGTCAACCTGCTGGAGACCCCGGACGCCGGCACGATCACGGTCGGCGCGCAGACCGTGCACGCCGGGCGGCGGATCGCCGACCGGGACCTGCTGGCCCTGCGCCGCCAGGTGGGCATGGTCTTCCAGTCCTTCAACCTCTTCCCGAACCTGTCGGTGCTGCGCAACGTGGCG
Source organism: Actinoplanes sp. NPDC051851 (assembly GCF_040681165.1). NCBI lineage: Bacteria > Bacillati > Actinomycetota > Actinomycetes > Micromonosporales > Micromonosporaceae > Actinoplanes > Actinoplanes sp. NPDC051851. The sequence continues at coordinate 82,835 of NZ_JBFAYF010000037.1, forward strand.
CTGCCGCAGCAGAAGGTCCTCGGCCGCAGCCGCGAGGAGGCCGAGGAGCGCGCGCTCGCCCTGCTCGACCGGGTCGGGCTCAGGGACAAGGCGCAGCAGCATCCGCAGCGCTGCTCCGGCGGACAGCAGCAGCGCATCGCGATCGTCCGGGCGCTCGCCCTGGACCCCCGCGCGATGCTCTTCGACGAGCCGACCAGCGCGCTCGACCCCGAGGTCGGCGTCGAGGTGCTCGCCGTCATGCGCGAGCTGGCCCGGGACGGCATGACGATGATCGTGGTCACCCACGAGATGCAGTTCGCCCGGGACGTCTCGGACCACCTCGTGGTGATGGCTGACGGCCGGATCATCGAGGAGGGGCATCCCGCGACGATCATGGCGGAGCCCGCACAGGAGCGCACCCGGCGCTTCCTCAGCGCGGTCCTGGAGCGCTGAGATGCCCGCCTCGCTCACCGCCGTGCTGCTCGGCCTCCCGCTGACCCTGGTGGTCACCGCCGCCGCCTTCGCCCTCGGCGCGGTCGGCGGCATTCCGCTCATGCTCGGCCTGCGCTCCCGCTTCACCCCGGTACGGCTGCTCGTCCGCCTCGCCGTCGACCTGCTCCGCGGCGTACCCACGATCGTCTGGCTGTTCCTGCTCTACTTCGGGCTCGCCGTCGGCGACGTCCGGCTCAACTCGCTCGGCGCCGCGATCCTCGGCCTCGGCCTGGTCGCCAGCGCCTACCTCGCCGAGATCTACCGCGGCGGCTTCGCCGTCGTGCCGAAGGGCCAGACCGAGGCCGCGCAGGCGCTCGGGCTGAGCCGTACCACCACCTTCGTCCGCCTCCTCGCCCCGCAGGCCCTGCGCACCGTGCTCCCGACGGTCACGACGTTCCTGCTGATGCTGCTGAAGGACTCCTCGCTCGCCTCGACCGTCGGCGTCCTGGAGATGACCGCCCAGGCCACCGCCTTCTCCCGGCAGAACGTCAGCACGGCCGGGCTCACCCCGTTCTTCGTCGCCGCCGGCGTCTACATCGCCATCAGCGTGCCGCTCGCGATCGCCGCCCGCGTCCTCGACGCCCGACTGTCCGGGAGCCACTGATGGATCTGGGCGAATACCTGCCGCGTCTGGGCGACGGCCTGGTGGTCAGCCTCCAGCTCACCGTCATCTCCGTGCTTCTCGGGTACGCCGTCGGCCTGCTCTTCGCGCTCGGCGTCTCGTCGGCGAACCCCTGGCTGCGCTGGCCGTCGGTGACCCTGGTCGAGATCGGCCGCGGCATCCCCGCCCTCGTCGTGCTCTACATCGTCTACTACGGCCTGCCCTCGGCCGGCCTGCTCTTCGACAGCTTCCCCGCCGCCGCGATCGGCCTCACCTTCACCGCCGCCGCGTACTCCTCCGAGACGATCCGGGCCGGCATCCGCTCGGTCCCCGCCGGGCAGCGCGAAGCGGCGGCCGCACTCGGGCTGGGCCGGGCCACCACGTTCCGCCGCGTGGTCCTCCCGCAGGGCCTGCGCTCGGCGATCCCCGCGCTGATGGGACTCGCCGTGCAGTCCTTCCAGACCACCTCGCTGGCCTACTCGATCTCGGTCAACGAGCTGATGGGCCAGGCGTACCAGGCCGGCGCGGTCACCTTCCGGTACCTGGAGGTCTACGCGATCACCGGCCTGCTCTACGCGGCCATCGCGGTCCCCGCGACCTGGCTCTCCGTCTACGCCGAACGCCGTCTCTCCCACGGCTACCTCTGAACCGCTCCTCGATTCGTCTGCTCCTCGAAAGGAACACCCTGATGACCCGCTACTGCGTCATCGGTGCCGGCGCGGCCGGCATCTCCGCCCTCCAACAGCTGCGCGAGGCCGGCCACCAGGTCGACTGCTACGAGAAGACCGACCGGGTCGGCGGTCACTGGAACACCGACTACGACGCCCTGCACCTGATCACCTCCCGGGACATGACCGGTTACGAGGGCTTCCCGATGCCGGCCGACTACCCGAACTTCCCCAGCCGTGACCAGGTCCGCGACTACCTCCACGGGTACGCCGCGCACCATGGCCACGACGACGTGATCCGGTTCGGCACCGCGGTGGTCTCGGTCGTCCCGATCGCCACCGACGGCCCGGTCGGCTCGGCCGGCTGGACCGTACGCCTCGACAACGGCGAGATCCACGACTACGACGGGGTGCTCGTCGCCAACGGCCACCTCTGGGACCGGAAGACCCCGGCGCTCGCCGAGCACTACACCGGCCGGCAGCTGCACTCCGGCGAGTACCGCAACACCGGCGACATCGAGGGCGGCCGGGTGCTCGTCGTCGGCGCCGGCAACTCCGGCTGCGACCTCGCCGCCGACGCCGCCGCGCACCGCATCCCGGCCGACATCGTCATCCGGGAGGGCATGTACTTCCAGCCCAAGGCGTACTTCGGGGTGCCGCGGCAGCAGATACCGTGGATGGGCCAGTTCGCCCCGGACGAGCAGGACCTGATCGCCCGGCTGCTCGCCCGGGTCACCATCGGCCGGGCCGGCGACTACCCCGGCATGCCCGAGCCGGCCTACCGGACCCTGGCCGAGGGCCGCACGGTCGTCAACGACCTGCTCCTCTACTGGATCCAGCACGGCCGGATCCGGGTCGTCCCCGGCATCGACCGGATCGAGGGCACCACGGTCCACTTCACCGATGGCACCGCGCGCGACTACCCGACGATCCTCTGGGCCACCGGCTTCCGTGCCAGCCTGCCGTTCCTCGACGACGCCCTGATCGAACGCCGCAACGACACCCCCCTGCGGTACGCCGCCGGGATCGTCCCGAAGGGCCTGGAGAAGCTCTACTACATCGGCCTGACGGCCCCCCGTGGCCCACAGATCCCGGTCTACGGCGTCCAGACCAGGATCGTCCTGCGCATGATCGAGCTGCACGAGGCCGAGCCCGAGCGCTTCGCCGGCATCGCCGCCTACCTGGGCGAACTCCAGGAGCCGGACGACCGCATCGACATCGTCCGCGCCGCATGGGACGCCCAGCGCGCCGACACCACCCGCCTGCTCGACGCCATGCGCGCCGCCCGCGTCTGAGCGGACGCGCCCTCGGGGGTATCTCTTCAGGAGTGAGCGTCGGCCGTGCCCGGTTCCGTGTGTCGAGTCCGGTCCCGCTCCGCGGCGATACGGTTCAGCAGACCCGGGAGATCCCCCCGGAGGAGCGGCCGGCGCCGGCGAAGCCGGGGCGTACGGAGGAAATGATCGTGGGGTTTGTCAGTGATCTGGTTGTTGACTCTCGATCTGCGGTAGTTCCCGCATTTCGGTCACGTGGAGACCGAGGAGGGTGACCTCGGCCAGTTCGAGGGCGACGTCGCTGGAGCGGCCGTCGTCGGCGTCGGCGAGGATCACCGGCAGGTCCTCCTCGCCGGGCCGGGAGACCCCGATGCTGAATCCCGTGACCACCTCGGCCCACTCCGTCGCGTCGAGGCCGCTGTGCCATAACCGGACCGTGGAGCGCCACCAGCCGATCGGATCCTCGCCGGGGGGTGCGAGATCGCGCAGGCCGGTCGAGCCGCCGTCGAGCAGGAGGCGGATCGCGATCAGGTTGGCGGTGTGGCACGCGATCATCCGGACCATGTCCGGGCGCCGCGGCAGGTAGTCGCGGTAGGCGTGCTCCGCGAGGGTGCGTGCGGAGGCCAGCATCGCGGTGACCGCCGCGGCGCTGTCCTGGTTGACCACCGTGGGTAACCGGTCGAAGATCTGTTGGAGGAACATCAACGTCGGGCGGCGGCTCATCAGTGGCCGGTGGGACAGCAACGCCCGTAACAGCCCGTCGTCCCGGCCCGCTCCGGCCTGCTCGACCAGGGCGGCCGTCTGCTCCGCGACCAGGTATTCGGCGAAGGTCCGGTGCAGGAACTCGTAGTGGTGCGCGCCGTCGTCGACCTCGGTCGAGGTCACGAGGAAGAAGTCCGCGAAGGCGTCCGGCGACGGGTCACCCGCGAGCCGGGGTAACCGCCGTCCGGGGCCGAGGGCCGCCAGGTCCTGCCACAGCTCGGCCCGGCCGATCCGTGGTGCGGACCGGTTGAACATGCCGAAGGCGGCCACGCACAACCGGCGGCGGTACTCGTCGGCCAGGGGATCGGTGGGGACCGGCACACGGTCACGGGCGATCACGGTGTCCAGCAGCCCCCGGTACAACCGCGCCATCGACAGACCGGACTCGACGGCCTCCGGCGCGGCGGCGTGATAGGTCGCGAGCATCGTCAGCAGGAGCGGATTCCGGCCCAGGTCGCCGCAGCGCAGCGCGACGGCCGTGCTCAGTGGACGGAACGACGGCCGGTCCGCGTTGGCCGTGTTCCAGACGGTCAGCAGCCGGCCCATCCGGGTCTCGTCGAAGTCCTCGATACGGACCAGCAACGTCCCGTCCGGAACGGTGAACCGGCTCACCACCGACGTCCTGCTCGTCGCCAGGCACGACACCGGCATGCCGAGGTCCGCCAGCTCGGTCTGGAACCGCTGGATCCGCAGCAGGTAGTCCGGTGTCGCCTCGCCGCTCTGCAGGCACTCGTCCAGGCCGTCCAGGATGACGATGCGCTGGGTGGTACGGGCCGACAGCTCCGCCCAGGAGACCGCGTCACCGAGCGCGGCCTGCGTCGCGTCCTCCCACTGGCGCCGGATCGGCAGGCGCGTGTCGATCCGGCGGAGCGGAACCCGCAGTACCAGCCGCCCGTTCTCCGACAGCCGCCCGCTGAGGACCCTGGTCAGCAACGACTTCCCGGACCCGGGGTCGCCGAGCACGAGCAGCGGGCTGGAGATCGCCCGATCGCCGGTCAGGCAGTGGGCGAGGAACTCACTGAGCCCGTCGGCCGAGGCCTGCCGCTGCCACCAGGCCGCGTCGGAGACGGACGCGGAGGGCGTGGCGACCGCGGCCCGGAACCCCGGCTCCACCCAGCCCGCGCCGACGGTGGGGTAGGTGAGCTCGGTCACCGGCAGGGATCCCGGCAGGGACCCGTCGAGGGCGGCCCGGTTGATCGTGAGAAGGCGGCCGACAGCCGGATGCGCCGCCGGGAGGTCCACGCTCCGGGGCTCGTACGGCGTGTCCGGCAACGTCGTGAGCAGTCGCTGCAGACTGCGCAGCTCCACCTGGCGACGGGTGTCCTCGTGGTCACTGACCGCGGCCAGCAGGGCGAACTCCGGGACGTCCGCCGCCAGGCGCATGTAGCCGTCCCGATAGCGGTTCTCCCAGCCCGTCACGACATCGTCGGTGAACTCGGTGGCCTCCCTGTCGAGAAGGCCGGCCAGGTCCGCCGCCGACTCCCTGATCATGGGCCGCAGCCGGTCGCGGAGGTTGGCCTCGAAACCCACCGAGGTCGAGGGCATCGCGACCTTGGCGTTCCGCTTCTCCCAGTCCAGCAGTCGTATCGGCTCGTCCGGCGCCGGTTCGAGCCGCGGGGCGTGTGGACCGAGCTCGTCGTCGACGGCTTCGAGCAGCGCCGAGAGCACGACGACCGTGTGCCCGGCCGTGATCAGCTCGTGACGTTGCCGGCCGGTGCTGCGGCCCACCCTGAGCGGCAGGGTCGTCCGTACGCCGCTGACCACGCGCATCATGTCGGTACGCGTGCCGAGCCAGTCGAGCTCCGGCGAGACCAGCGCGCCGAACACGGCGAGTGCCCCGGCATAGGTCTGCGGTGCCCGGTCCGGGCGCTCGGTTCTGCGCAGCACCGACCACATCGAACGCCAGATGGAACGCCGGCCCGGCACGGACCGGCGGAGGACGGCGGACGCCGCCGTGACCACCCGCAGCGGCAGGCCGGTCGCCTGGGCGATGGTCCGGTGATCCCACGCGGCGAGCACCTCGGCCAGCGAAAGGCGTTCGACCTCGGCGACCATGGTGAGGAACTGCCGCACCCGCCGGACGGCCGGGCCGCCCGGCGCCGCGTCCGGGTGGGTGGACGTCGCACCCGTGTCAGCGGAGGCCGCACCCGTGTCGCCGGACGTCCAGGTGAGCCACGGTCCGCGCGGCACGATGGACGCGGCGATGCTCTCGGCCGGTGAACCCGGCCGCAGGGCCTCCGCGCCCGCCAGGTCGGCGGCGAGCAGGGCCCGGTACGACGCGGCCAGCAACGGCGGTGCGGCCACCGCACGCCGCCGATCCACGCCGGCCCCGGGGCCGGACATCTCGAGCGCCCGGACGTCGGGGTGGTCCGGCAGCAGCTCCCGCAGCAGGCCGGTGACCCGGTCGAACGCGGCGTCGTCCGATGCGGCATACCGGGGGAGGGCGTGCGCACCGATCATGCCCAGGATCGGGTCGCGGGCGATCAGGTCGTCGCCGACCGACTCGTCCCGCAGGATCGACACGTCGCGCCGGATCATGGCGGCGGCGGCCTCGACGGCGTTGTGCGCCGGATCGCCGGACCGCCACGGCACACCGATCGGCGTCATGTGCACGGCGAGCCCGGGAGTCACCGGCTGCCGGTCGGTGGCCGGGTCACCGGTGACGTCGAACAGGATCGTCTGCCATCCGGCGGCGAGCCAGACGGGCCGCTCGGCGGCCTCCTCCCCGGGGGCGCGCAGCACGTGACCGCCCGGCGGCAGCAGCCAGGTCCGGACGCTCAGCCCGGGCGCGGAGTCGTCGGTGCCCACCGGTGGGGCGGCGGCCGGCTCGGCGAGGACCGGATGGTCGTCGCCTGCCGGGCGCCGGCTGGCGACGATCAGCACCGCGGCCCGGCCGTCGTGCCGGGCGGCGGCCGTGCTGGCCCGCTCGACGGCCGCCGCGAAGCCGGGTAGCGGGGTGGACGCCGACCGTACCGGTGCCACGCAGGGGAATCGCAGGTCGGCGTCGTCGTGCCGGTAGGTCTGGCCGGCCCGGACGGCGACCGTCCGGGCGCGTTCCGCGTCGCCGCTGCGCTCCTCGATCCGGTAGAGGCCCGGGGTCACCCGGACGTCGACCGCGCCGACGGCCGCGGCGACCACGATCAGATTGCCGTCGCGGACGGTGAATTCCCGGCCGGCCTGCCGTGAGCCCAGCCGGATCCGTGCGGTGGGCTGGTCAGAGATGGACAACGACATTCCCTCCCCGCACCGTGATGTCCTTCAGCGCGTCGTCCGCGCCGTGGCGAACCAGTTGGTAGAGCCCGTTCGGGAGCTTCAGGTCCCATACTCCATCGCGCGCGGCCCAACTGCCGATCACCATGAGCCGTCCGTCGAGCAGATCCACCGGTTCGGCGCCCGGATCGGCGAAGTGCACCTGCACCGCGTAGCACTCCGCGGTCTTCGCCGGGCGGCCGGCGGGCGGACCGAATTCCATGTCGTCGTCCCCGGAGAGGTCGGCCTGCTGTCCGTCGGCGCCCAGTTCCGGGTCCGACATGTTCCCGGACACGAGGCCCCGGAGATCACCCCAGCGCATCCCGTTCGAGTCGATGCAGCGCAGGCTCTGTACCAATGCCGAGGTGAACACCCCACGCATGCCCTGCGGCGTGCGGCGTTCCCGGGCGGAAGCACCGAATTGAGTGCTGTAGGCGAGCACCGTCCGTACCCGCCGGGTCGAGTCGGCGTGACTGAACGGCAGACCGAACGACGGCGCGCCGGGTTTCAGCGTCCGGCAGCAGTCCGAGAAGATCACGATGTCGCGGAACAGGCCGGCACGCTGGTAGAAGTATTTGCACGCGAAGACATTGATGTTGTGGCCGAGTTCGCCCAGGCTGGCGTTGGCGGTGAACATCGCGCCGGCGTCGCTGCCGTCCGGAACCATGCCGTGGCCGGCCAGGTAGATGTAGAGCCGGCTGCGCTCCCACGCGGACGGGTCGGCGGTGACGAGCCTGCCGACGGCGTCGTTGACGTGCCGTAGGGCATCGACCACGTCGGCGACGTTGGGGCGGGCTTGATGGATCGCCAGTCGTCGATCATGGTCGCGGGGCGCGGGTACCTGGCGGACGTTCTCCAGCGGCACGGCGCCGCCGTCCAGGCTGACGAGCCAGTCCAGGAAGGCGGCCTCGTCGTGTCGCGGGCCGTGGAGGTCGGTGAGCCCGGGATAGAGATTGACGCCGACCGTGACGGCGAAGTGGGCGTCATGGGCGGGGCCGATCGGCAGAGGCGGAGACTGCGCAGAGTACTCCGGACCGTCCGCGGCGCTCAGGTCCCGCCGGTGCCGTTGGCTCACAAGGTAGGCACGATGCCAGTCTCCGCCCGGAAAGTCTGCACCTGACTAGCGTTTCTCCCCCGAATGATCCGGTAACCGTTTCTCTGCGCAGCGGTGTGTAGTTTCCCCGCCACTCCCCGCCGTCGGCGTCGGCAAGGCGGAGCGGGCGTTCTGGTACGAGGACGGCTCCGTCGTCCGCCGGCCACGGCCGGGATCCGAACCGGGTGAACTGCGAAAAAAACCCCAAAAGTGCCTATATTGATCGGTACGGTCCGGTCGTGGTTACCAATACAGAGTGTCAAGACGCGGGCCGGAAGAGCCCCGCCGGAGTGGCCCTGGTGCTGGCCCTGTTGCCGGCCATGATCGGGCTGATCGCCGTCATCGCCCCGCGGTCCGCGCAGGCCGGTGAGCCGGCGCGCAGCCCGTCCCGCACCGCCGTCCCCGGAGTCGGCGGGCTCATCGCGCTGCGCCCGGACGGGAGCGTCTTCGCCACCGTCAGCGGCGGGATGGTGCGACAGTGGAACACCGCGACCGGGCGCTGGTTCGGGAAACCGGTCAGCGGTCTCGGCGGGACGGTCCACGCCATCGAGTTCAGTTCGGACGGCCGGCAACTCGCGGTCGCCGACGACGGCGGTGTGTCGCTCTGGGATCCCGCGACCGGGCAGCCGGCCGGTCCGCCGTTAACCGGCCACGTCGGGCCGGTGCGCTCGGTGGTGTTCAGCTCCACCGGCCGGATGGCCACGGCCGGTGACGACGGCACGGTGCGGCTGTGGGATCCCGTCACCGGGCGCCTGCTGCACACCGCGACCGGCCGTCCCGGCGGCGTGCGGTCGGTGGTGTTCAGCCGCGACGGCAGGCGACTTGCGGCCGCCGGAACCGACAACACCGTGCGGCTGTGGGAGGCCGACACCCTCCGGCCCGTCGGCGAGACGCTGACCGTGCGGCCGGGCCCGGTGAACGCGATCAGTTTCAGTCCGGACGGGCGGCTCCTGGCCGTCTCCGGCGGCAACGACGTCGTCCGGTTCTGGTCCCCGGCGACCGGTGAGCCCGCGGGCGCCCCGATCGTCGCCGGCTCCGGCCCGGTCTACGCCCTGACGTTCAGCCGGGGCCGCAAGCTCCTGGCCACCTCATCCGGCGGCGATCACACCGTGCGGCTGTGGAACACGGTGACCCGTAGCCCGGCCGGTGCGCCGCTCGTCGGCCACACCGCCCCGGTGCGCGCCCTGCGGTTCGGCCCGAACGGAAGACTCCTCGCCACGGGCAGCGACGACGGCACCGTGCGGCTCTGGGACACGGACACCGGAATCCCGGAGGGCGCGCCGCTGACCGGGCACCGGGGCCAGGTCTGGTCCCTGCGGATCACGCGTGACGGCGGGCGCCTGATCACCGCCGGCGCCGACGACAGGGTCCGCCTCTGGAGCATCCCGCCCCGGAACCCTGCCGGTGCCGGGCGGCCGGGCCGGCCGCCTGCCCGCTCGTGGTCACAGGCCGGCGCGCAGCATGAGCAGGCAGCTGCGGATGAGTTCCGGTAGGAGCGTCTCGGTGGCGCCGGTGGCCCACTGCACGATCGAGAGGTGCAGCGTGACGGTCAGCGCGCCGCCGAGCAGGCCCGGGTAGGGATCGGTGCGGTGATCGGTGTCCGTCCGCTCGCTGACGATCCTGATCAGGGAACGCTGGGCCCGGTCCCGCATCAGCATCGCCTCGACGCGGGTCTGCGGGTCGGCGTCGATCATGCGGATCAGGGAGGCGAACGCGTCGCGGTTCTGCGTCATCTCGACGACCGCCGCGGGCAGGGTGTGTAGCAGGCAGTCCCAGAGCGGCTCCCCGGGCGGGCGGCTGCGGATCCGGGCCACCATGGCCTGCCGCTGCTGGTCCAGCTCGTCGGGGATGGCCTCCTCGCGGTTGCGGAAGTGGTATCGGAACGTGCGGGTCGTCAGGTCGGCCCGGGCGGCGACGGATCCCGGCGTCACCGCGTCGAGGCCGTCCTCGAGCATCATGATCCAGGCGATCCGGCTCAGGGTCGTGCGTGCTGCCGTGTTCCGGTGGTCTCGGGTTCTGGGCCGAGTCATGCTGTTCTACCTGCGTGGTCCCGTCGCGGGGGCGGCTCCCTTCTGGGGGGGAAAGGGAGCCGCCCGGTCTCGGTGGTTCAAAATTGACGCGGTCCGGACATGAACCGTTTCATGGTGCTCCTTTGCGAATGGAGACGACACCGACCGCCGCAACCGTGTGGATCAGGCCCGGCCCCGATGACCGGGACCGGCCCGTTCGCTCACTCGCCGACGTGCTCGTGTGGGAAGGCGATCGCGCGGGCCCCGGCCGGCTCGGCGGTGACGTCGCCCGGGCCGGTCCAACGGAAGCCGCCGTTGTGGGTGACGATCCGGTGCGGCCCCGGTGCACGTCCTCGATCGAGACGTCGCGAGGCGGTAGGCAGAACCGCTGGGGAGCCGGACGTCACGAGACCCTGCGTAGGCCGCCGCCGTCCCGAAGCAGGTATGCGGGTGGGTCAGGCCGGTCGTCTTGCGGCACGGAGTGGAATGGCCGGCCGTCGTCGCTGATGACGGCCTGGCGGCCGACACCGTCCTGGGTGTACTCCAGTGTGGCGGTCCATTCGATGTCCTCGGCCGGGCCTTCGGCGATGCACAGGTCGAAGACTTCCGGGTCGGTGGCCGACACCTTGAAGGGGAACTTCGTCGCGGGCAGGGAGGTGCCGTACTCGTCCTCTCCTCGCATTGCCGTGACCCTCGGCGGATGTGCGCCGAAGTCGACGGTGAATGCCCGAGGCAGCATGGCGCTGCCACAGTCGGATATGTCGGCGATCCGGGTCCGGCTCGTCAAGGGGTGCCGGTTCGTGACGTCGATGGACAGGCCGGTGAGGATGGCGGCGTTCGCCGAGTTGTTCTGCACCGTGAACTGCACCCAATTCACCGCGCGCCAGCCGCCAGCCTGCGCCACCCATGTGGCGAAGTCTGGTGAATGGTTGATGGCATCGTCGGGGGTCAGCGATCTCGGCAGGGCGGATCTCAGCGCATGGGCGGTGCCGGGGAAGTAGTAGATCGATGCGGGGCAATCGATGTCGAATCCGCGATTCGCCACCCTGGTCATGATCGGTGCGCTGAGCGGCGTCTCCGCCGGGGGTGGTGCCCCCGTCGACGGGGTGCGCCGGGTGGCGATCACCACGACGGCGACCAGCGCGGCCATGACCGCCAGGGACAGGATCATGTAGCCGGGCGACATTCCCACGCGGAGGTCGCCGCGTACCTGGGCGGTGTGGTCGCCGATGGTGATCGTGCTCTGCTGATGGACCCCGGGCGCCGGCGAAGGCGGCGGAGCCGGTTCGGCGTTCCGGTCCAGGGCCATCACCGCTACGAGGATGCCGCCGATCGTCAGGACGATCACCGTCGTCGCGATTCCCCACGAGGGATGATCGGTCAGAATATTGATCGTGAGGCCGGTCGCCGTGGACAGCACCACCGTGGAGCCGGCCGCGATGGCTTGCCGGGAATCGTTGAACATGCGACGCGCTCCTGAGTCCGCAGTGCGGGGAAAACGTTAGAATCCATGAGCTCCAAACAGGGACATTTCAGGAATTAGTCATCCGTTCGAGTGCGTCGTTCACCGCCGTGAGGCGGTCGGCGACGGGGCCGATGGTGAGCAGGCCACGGGAAGCGCCGGCCGGGCATGGTCATGCGCCGTACATGTCGTCTCTCCGGTTCGTGAGGCGAGGATCTGTCGCGTGTGATGGTCCGCGATCGGGGATGATCTCGGGAATGGACGCTCGCTTCGCCGGTATCGCGGAGGTGGCTACGGCCCCCACGACCGCTGTCGTCATCGATGTCATGCGGGCCTTCACGGTCGCCGCCTGGGCCTTTGCGCGGGGAGCGGAGAAGGTGGTGCTCGCGGCGTCGCTGGAGGAGGCGCTCGACCTCAAAGCGGATCACCCGGACTGGATCACGCTCAAGGACGGGCCGCCCGCGCCCGGGTTCGACCTGGTCAACTCGCCCGCCCTGCTCAGATCGATGGACCTCTCCGGACGTACGGTCGTGCAGAAGACCACCAACGGGACGGTCGGCGTCCATGCGGTCAAGGGCGCGTCGCTCCTGCTCTGCGCGAGTTTCGTGGTGGCGTCGGCGACCGCTCGGCTGCTTCCGGCCGCCGGTGATGTCACGTTCGTGGTGACCGACGGCGACGAGGATCTGGCCTGCGCGCAGTACATCGCCGACCCGCGGGCCGGGGCCGCCCCGTTCCTGGCGCGAGCGGCGGCGTCCCGTGCGGCGGCCGGTCTCGCGGACGGGGCGTGGCGGGGCCTGCCCGGAGTCCACGCCGACGACGTGGCGCTCTGCCTGGAGGCCGACCGCTTCCCGTTCGCGATGGTCGCGGCATCCGAGGGCCCGCTCATGGTGCTGCGCCCGGCCGACGTTTCCGCGTGACCGGCATGGATGTGGCGCCCGCGTTGCCAGGGCGACATCCGGACGGCCGTTGCCGGGGGGTGGGAGCGGTCAGGCGGTGCCGATGGCGAGGACGTTGCCCTCGCTGATGTAGCCGTCGGGGTGGTGGAAGGGGTTCTGCGGGTGGCCCGGGTCGAGCAGCGGTGCCCAGTCCGCGGCGGGCAGGCCGAGCCCGGTCGCCTGGCCGGCCAGTTCGGCGAAGGCCGGCGCGTAGTACGCCCGCACGTCGGGGGTGAACGGGGCGAAGTGCTCGATGAGGACGGTGCGCTGCCGGACGGCGCCGATGCCCGCCTCGCGCATCCAGCGGTACAGGTCGCGGGCCCGCAGGACCTGCTGGGCGTAGCCGGGGGTCGCCCCGGCCGCGCGGAACAGGTCGGCGAAGAGGTGCGGGTCGCCGGGGCGGACGGCGAAGCAGGCGGCGTCCACGTCCTTGATCGTGATCAGGCCGCCGGGACGGGTGACCCGGCGCAGCTCGGCGAGCGCCACCCGCAGCTGGTCGTCGGTGAGCAGCTCGACGGTGTTCGAGCACCAGACGGCGTCGAAGGTGTCGTCCGCGTACGGGAGCCCGGTGATGCTGCCCTGGCGCAGATCCACCGGGCAGGGCAGGTCCCAGCCGGCGACCCGCGCGCCGGCACGGGCGACGTGTTCCGGGTCGAGGTCGATGGCCGAGACCCGTCCGCCGGGGCCGGTGAGCGCGGTCAGCCAGGGCAGGAACTCGCCGCCGCAGCACCCGGCGTCCAGCACCCGCATGCCGGTCCGGATCCCGGCCAGGCCCAGCAGCTCCCGGTACGACTGCCGGCAGGCCCGGAAGTGCGCGCCGGCGATCGACGCGTGGGTGAACGGCCGCCCGGTCGAGGCGGTGACGCCCCAGGTCTCGGCGGCGGCGTCGTCGCTGGTCAGCATGGGACCTCCTGGATCAGGCCGGGGACGGCCGGCACTCGCCCGGGACACGAAGATCGTAACTTCGCAATGAATCCCCGTCCGGCGAATGGAGTCCGGTCCGTCGCTCCATCGGGTGAACCGTCCCGGCCGTCCCGCGCGGCTCTAGGCGGGGCGGGGCGAGCGGATCAGCAGGACCGCGGTGGCCTCCTCGTCGCCCAGTGCCTCGTAGACGTGGGCGGTGTCCGCCTGCCAGGCGTGGTGCTCGCCGGGGCGCACGATCGCCGGCGCGTCGGCCCGGCCGGCACGGAGCACGCCCTGGATGGTGGTGAGGTGCTCGGTCACCCCGGGAGCGTGGGCGGGGGAGCGCTGCAGTACGCCCGGGCGTACCCGGATGGTCAGCAGTTCGAACGTCACGCCCGGCTCGTGGAAGACGGTGAGCAGGCGGGGCGTGACCGCCGATCCGCGGACCTCGGCCATCTGCGCCGGCGGGGCACCCGGCTCCAGCAGCAGCGCGGTGACCGGCACGCCGAGCACGCCGGCCACCGCGTGCAGCGTCTCCAGTGTGGCGTTGCGGGTGCCGTGCTCCAGGCCGGAGAGGGTCGCCTTGCCGATGCCGGCGGCCCGGGCCAGCGCCGACAGCGAGGTGCCCTGGGCCAGTCGCAGCCGGCGTACGCGCTGCCCGACCGCCAGCCCGGCTTCGCTTGTGGGGTCCGCGTTCACCCGGCTAGTCTGGCATCCGCCCAGCGTTCCGTTTACGGAACAATCGTAGGCGGAGGGAGCGGGCATGCCACGGTGGGACACGGCCCAGCCGGCACTGGCCGGTGTGGTCAGCGCGGTGGTCGGATACGCCAGCTCGTTCGCCGTGGTGCTGGCCGGGCTGCGGGCGGTCGGCGCGAACCCCGCCCAGGCCGCCTCGGGACTGCTCGTGCTCTGCACCGGTATCGCGGTGCTCGCCGTCGGGCTCAGCCTGCGCTACCGGATGCCGATCAGCATCGCCTGGTCCACCCCGGGCGCCGCGCTGCTGGTCGCCACCGGTGCGAACGCGGGTGGCTTCCCCGCCGCGGTCGGCGCCTTCCTGGTCTGCGGCGCCCTCATCGTGCTCGCCGGGCTGGTGCCCTGGCTGGCCCGCGCGATCGACGCGATCCCCCGGCCGATCGCCGGTGCGATGCTGGCCGGGGTGATCCTCAGCCTGTGCGCGGCGCCGGTGCGCGCGGTCATCGACGTACCCGAGCTCGCCATCCCGGTCGTGCTGACCTGGGCGTTGCTGATGCGATTCGCCCGCCGGTGGGCGGTGCCCGGCGCGCTCGCCGCCGCGGTCGTGGCGATCGCCGTCTCCGGCGTCGACGGTGGACTGTCGCAGGCGTCGCTGCGCCCCGCCCCGGTCTTCACGATGCCGGAGTTCACCGTCACCGCCCTGATCAGCCTGGCGCTGCCGCTCTTCCTGGTCACCATGGCGGCGCAGAACGTGCCCGGCATGGCGGTGATGGCCACGTACGGCTACCCGGTCCCGCTGCGCGCCGTGCTGGTGACCAGCGGCGCCGCGACCATGGTGGCGGCACCGTTCGGCGGCCACGCGCTGAACCTGGCGGCGATCACCGCGGCCCTCACCGCCGGCCCGGACACCCACCCCGACCCGGCCCGCCGCTGGACCGCCACGGTCGCGCTCGGCCTGGGCCAGCTCACCCTCGGCCTGGGCGCGGGCCTCGCCACCGCGCTGGTGCTCCTCTCGCCGCCGGTCCTGGTCATCGCCGTCGCCGGCCTGGCGCTGATCCCGGCGCTCGGCTCGTCGCTGGCGAGCGCCGTGACCGAGCCCGAGGGCCGGGAGGCGGCCGTGGTGACCTTCGTGGTGACCGCCTCCGGCATGACCGTCCTCGGCGTCGGATCGGCCTTCTGGGGCCTGGTCGCCGGCGGGCTGACCGCCCTGCTGTTGCACCGCCGCCGCCTCCCGGCCCCGGTCGCACCCGCCGGGCCGGTCACCGCGGGTGTCACCGGCCGGGGAGACTGACGCCATGACCGAATCGGACGATGCGAAGACGGCGCTGCGCGACTACCTCCGGGAGACGCGCGAGGACCTGATCTGGAAGCTCGACGGGCTCAGCGAACGGGAGGCGCGGCTGCCGCGTACGCCGACCGGCAACAACCTGCTCGGGATCGTCAAACACTGCCTCAACGTGGAGGCCGCGTACTTCGGGCGGACGTTCGGGCGGGAGTTCCCGGACGTCGGCGAGCTGGTGCCCGAGTCGGCGTACGAGAAGGATCCGCAGGCCGACTGGTACGCGACCGCGGACGAGACGAAGGACGGCCTGATCGACCTCTACCGCCGGGTCGGGGAGTTCGCGGACCGGACCATCGAGGCGCTGCCGCTGGACGCGCCGGGGGAGGTGCCGTGGTGGCGGCCGGAGACCCGGGCCGTGACCCTGCAGCGGATCATCGTCCACGTGATCGCCGACCTGGCCCGGCACGCCGGTCACGCCGACATCCTGCGCGAGCAGGCCGACAACGCGATCGGCGTGCGCCAGGAGAACTCGAACCTGCCCGACGACCACGACTGGCCGGCGTACGTCGCCAAGCTCACGACCCTCGCCGACCGTTTCCGGTGAGCGGTGCCGTTCCGCCCGGACCCGCTCTGGGACGACCTGGCCCGGGATCGGCCTGAGAAGACCGGGTCAGCCGCCGAGCCGGACCGAATCCAGTCCGGCGCGGCGGTTCAGGACGCCGCCGAGCAGCGGGGCGCCGAACCAGAGGAACGTCAGCCACGGGGTGAACCAGCAGAACAGGAGCGTGGCGAGGAAGTACCACCCGACGATCCAGGAGATCCGGGCGTCCCGGCGGTAGACGTCGAGGTCGACGTCGTCGCGGAGCAGTCCGTCGTTTAGGGCCCGGCGCTGGACACCGGAGCGCAGTAGCAGCAACGTCGCGACGGCGACGGTGAACAGGCCGGCCGCCGCGGGGTTCAGCGTGTTGTGGTCGTAGACCGTCGTCGCGTAGGGCAGCAGCCCGGCGAGCAGCAACAGCGGGAAGTGCAGCCGGATGAGGCCGGGGGACATCCGGACGAGACGGTCGAGTAGTTGGTGGTGCTGACGCCAGACGACCCAGAGGATGTAGAACGCGAGGAGGTACGCGGAGAAGGACGGGATCTGCTCGTACAGGAAGTGCAGCAGATTGCGTGCCGCCTCGGCGCGACCAACCTCGGCGACCTCGAACTCGGTGCCCTCCTCGGGCTTGGGGATGTCGATGACGAGCAGCGTCATCGCGATCGCGAACACGGCGTCGGTGAAGAAGCCGACACGCTCCGTTGTGTACCCGGCGGGAACCATTTCGTCGTTCTGCACCGCGCGATTCTGGCGTACGGCGACCGGCCCCGGTGAGCCAGGGCGAGCGTGCCGGTCGTCTGAACGGGCACCCCCGCTCCGCCGTACGTTCAGCATAAAACGCGGAAGTCACCTTCAAGAACTAATTCCCGGTACGCCGGAATTGCCTTTCCACGGCCGCGGAATCTAGCTTTCCCAACGGCTACATTCCGCGATCTGTAAAGGACCCCCATGCGCATTTCACTCGCCGTCGCCGCCGCCTCGTTCGCCGCCGTCGCGGGCGCCGCCGTGCCGTCCGGCGCGTTCGCGGCCCCGCCGGTACCGGCCGACGAGATGGTCATCGACGTCGTCGCGGCGAACGGCTCCGGCTGCCCGCTGGGCACCGCGGCGGTCACGGTCTCCCCGGACAACAAGGCCTTCACGGTCAGCTACAGCGAATACACCGCCCAGGCCGGCGGCACCGCCAAGCCCACCGACTTCCGCAAGAACTGCCAGCTCGGCCTGAACGTCCACGTCCCGCAGGGCTACACCTACGCGATCGCCAAGGCCGACTACCGCGGCTTCGCCCACCTGGAGAAGGGCGCCTCGGCCACCCAGACCTCGTTCTACTACTTCCAGGGCGAGTCGAAGACCGACCGCAGCCGCCACGTCTTCACCGGCCCGTCCGACAGCGACTGGCAGCGCACCGACGCCGTCTCCGTCAGCTCCCTCTCCTACCTGCCCTGCGGCGAGCGCCGCTACCTGAACGTCAACACCGAACTGCGGGTGACCTCGACCGGCCCGGACAAGAAGAAGACCAGTTTCATCACCATGGATTCCACCGACGGCAACCTCGACACCATTTACCACGTCGCCTGGAAGAAGTGCTGACCCCTATTCGAGAAATCCGGATGTCCACCGCCGGTGCGGTACCGAGTGCGGCATGCCACTCGTGTCATCGTTCACGACTCGGCTCGTAGGCCCGGAACCATGGCGTGGCGGCCGTCCAGGGCGATCTCCCGGTGGCGGCGGTGGGGATGGGGATCTCCCCGGCCGGGGTGGGCCCCGTCCGGCCTGGCTTGATCGACATTTCATGATCAACTGTGGGGGGATGATCTTCACGGCTGGCGGTCGCGGGTGTCTCAGCGGGCTGGAGTGACCTCTGGGTGCCAGCTCTCCCGTCGCGGCTGGCGTTCACGGGTCAATCGGACGCAAGGCCACGCAGTTAAGGGTTTCGGGTGGTTGGCGACACTCTTTCGATGGACATGGGTGTCTGAGGAACGGGACCTCGCGGTAGGCAGGTAGTCGACCAAGATCTATCTGCTGTCCGGGAGGTCCCGTTGTCTGTCGAGTCTGCCACGGTCACTTTCACCCGCACTGTCACTGTCGCGGCGGGAGTGTTCGCGCCCGGGCATGTGGGGGAGCTGACGCCGTTTCTGCCGTTTGAACTGGTGGATGCCGTCCTGGAAGAGACGGGCCGGGTACAGCAGCGGGAACGGCTTCTGCCGTCGCGGGTGGTCGTCTACTTCATGATCGTGCTGGGGATGTTCCCTCATCTGGGGTACACCCTCGTGTGGGCGAAAATGGTGTCCGCGCTGAAGCCGTTGTCGCTGCGGTCACCGTCGGAGTCGGCGTTACGGCAGGCTCGCCGCCGGGTCGGGACAGCCCCGTTACGGGCTTTGTTCGAGGTCGTGGCCGGGCCACTGGCCCGGCCGGACACGCCCGGGGTGTCCTACCGGGGTTTACGGACGGTCGCGTTCGACGGCTGTAAATCGTTCAAGAGCGCGGACAACCAGGCCCAGCGGAACTGGCTGGGCCTGGTCCGATACCGGCTGGGCCTGGCCGGATATCCCCAGCTGATGCTGATGGCGCTGGTCGAGACCGGAACCCGGGGACTGCTCGGTGTCCGATTCGGCCCGGCAGGACCCGGCGGGGAACCCGGCTAGAGCTTGTCAAGTTGTCTGTGTAAGTTGATCTGGATTCATTGATGGTGGAGATCGTTATCAGGTGTTGGGTTCGGCGTTTGGGTGCTTCTCGAGA
>NZ_JBFAYF010000038.1:0-99470 GCF_040681165.1 Actinoplanes sp. NPDC051851
CGACCAGGTGCACCTACAGGTCACCTGCGACCCGCAATACGGCATCCACCGGCTGGTCAAGCAGATCAAGGGCCGTTCCTCCCGCCTGCTGCGCAGCGAGTTCCCGCACCTCAAATCGCGGATGCCGACCCTGTGGACCAACTCGTACTTCGTCGCCACCGTCGGCGGCGCAACCCTGGAGATCGTGAAGAGATATGTGGAGAACCAGCGCAACGTCTGACCAGACACCCAACCGCCTTGACGGCGAATGGGCTGCCCCTGACCTGCTCGGCAGGGAATCCGATTCCTCCCCACGGCTAAAGCCGGGGGTTTCCACGGAGGCTTCTCGATGAACGTGTTGGAGCAGGCGGCCGCGGCCCGGATCGCCGCCATCGACCTGGCCGGTGCGACCCGCGCGGAGAAGGATCGGGCGCTCCTGCTGATGGCGGACCGGCTGGTCGAGCGGGCCGACGACATCGTCGCCGCGAACGAGGTGGACGTCCGCAACGCCCGGGAGAACGGCATCACCGAAGCGATGATCGACCGGCTGGCCCTGACGCCCGCGCGGATCGCCGCGATGGCCGACGGGCTGCGCCAGCTCGCCGCCCTGCCCGACCCGATCGGCGACGTGGTGCGCGGCTCGACGCTCGCCAACGGGCTGGAGCTGCGCCAGGTCCGGGTGCCGTTCGGCGTGGTCGGCATGATCTACGAGGGCCGGCCGAACGTGACCGCCGACGCCGCCGGCATCTGCCTGAAGTCCGGTAACGCGGCCCTGCTGCGCGGCTCCGGCTCGGCGTTCTCGTCGAACGCGGCGATCGTGTCGGTGCTGCGCAAGGCGGTCGCCGACGCCGATCTGCCCGCCGACACGATCCAACTGCTCGACGCCACCACCCGCGATTCGGTCAAGGAGCTGATGCGGGCCCGCGGCCTGGTCGACGTGCTGATCCCGCGCGGCGGCGCCGACCTGATCAAGACGGTGGTCGAGCAGTCCACGGTCCCGGTGATCGAGACCGGCGTGGGCAACTGCCACGTGTACGTGGACGCGGCCGCCGACCTGGAGAAGGCGCTCGCCATCACGGTCAACGCGAAGACCCAGCGCAACTCGGTCTGCAACGCCGCCGAGTCGCTGCTGGTGCACGCCGAGGTGGCCGAGACGTTCCTGCCGCTGGTCCTCTCCGCGCTGGGCGATGCCGGGGTCACCGTGCACGGGGACGCCCGGGTGGCCGGGTACGCCGACGAGGTGGTCGCCGCGACCGAGGAGGACTGGGGCACCGAGTACCTCTCCGCCGACATCTCGGTGGCCGTGGTCGACTCGCTGGACGACGCTCTCGACCACATCCGGCGCTTCGGCACCGGGCACACCGAGGCGATCGTCAGCGAGTCGGTGACCGCGACCCGCCGGTTCGTCGCCGGGGTCGACGCGGCCGCCGTGATGGTGAACGCCTCCACCCGGTTCACCGACGGCGGCGAGTTCGGGTTCGGGGCCGAGATCGGCATCAGCACCCAGAAGCTGCACGCCCGGGGGCCGATGGGCCTGCCCGAGCTGACCTCAACCAAGTACGTGGTGACCGGAAACGGCCACATCCGGGACTGATCCGCGGGTGTTGACCTTTCGGGGTGACCACGCACGCGGGTCGCCCCGGAGGGTCTCGCGCTCTGGACGCGTCAGCGGCCAGCGAGACCCGCAGGGGCCCTCGGCGGGAGCGACGGTCTGTACCCCGCAGCTAGATGCGACAAAAGGCTCTTAGCCCGCGTTTCGGAACCCGGGCTAACGACAGGCTCGAAGAGCCGTCAGGGTGATGTTGACGTCGAAGACCGGGCCCTCGTTGGAGTCCCAGCCGCCGTCGGTGCGCTGGGTCTCGGCCAGGCGCTTGCGGGCGTTGCGCAGCAGCCAGTCGTCGCCCAGATTGACCCGGCGCAGCGCGGCCGCCATCGAGGCGACGTCGGCCGGCGCCATGTCGGGCAGGCGCTCGCCCAGCACCTGCTGCACGCGGGCCGACTCGTAGAAGTACTGCTGCTGGTGGAGCAGGCCGGCGGCGTGCCAGCCGGCGGCCAGGAAGGACGGCCAGGTGCCGTCCGGCCGCAGCTGGGAGACGACGAAGCCGGCCGCGTTGGCGAGCACCTCGCCGTAGGAGGAACGTGTCTGATAGGGATCAGACTCGACGGCCGCCGCGGTCAGCCAGAAGCCGGCCACCGAGGTCAGGTAGAGGGTCGCCTCGGGATCGCCGGGCATCGCCCAGGCCGGGGCCTGATCCTTCAGCGCCTCGTGCTCCTGCCAGGTGCCGTCCGCGCGCTGGGCACCGGCCAGCCAGTTCAGCGCGCTCTCCACCACCGGGCCCTGGAGGCTGCCCAGGTCGTCGAGCTCGGCGAGCCGGAAACAGGTGGCGTCGACGGACGGGACCTCGCCCTCCGCCGAGGCCGGCCAGCCACCCTCCGGCATCTGCCCCTCGGCGATGCGCTCGACCGTCTCCTGAGACGCCGGCTGACCGGTCCGGAGGTAGGAGAGCCGGGCGCGTTCCACCGGGTCTCCGTGGGCCACCACGTACCCGATCGCCGCATCGATATCGACCACGGTGGAGACGCTACCTGCGAAAGCTGTGTCGCGCGCGGCCGTTCGGCCATCTGTCGCAATGGTCCGATTCAGTCACGCCACTGTCACACTGAGGAGCCAAGATCGCGACTCCCCAGTGTGAACGTGTCCGTCAGAATCCCTTACTCAGTACGACGGATATCCCTTACTCAGTACGACGGATTCAGTACGACGGCAGCGACTCAGTACGACGGCAGCGACGGGTCGACCGTGTTGACCCAGGAGACGATGCCGCCCTGGACGTGCACGGCGTCCTTGAAGCCCGCCGCCTTGAGAGCGGCCAGCGCCTCGGCCGAGCGCACGCCCGACTTGCAGTGCAGGACGATCTGACGGTCCTGCGGGAACTGCGCCAGCGCCGAGCCGTTGAGGATCTCGCCCTTGGGGATCAGGGTCGCACCCGGAATCCGGTTGATCTCCCACTCGGCCTGCTCGCGGACGTCGACCAGGAAGATGTCCTTGCCGGAGTCCTGCCAGTCCTTCAGCTCGCGGGCCGTGATGGTCGCGTTGAGGGTGGCCTCCTGCGCCTCCTCGGAGACCGCGCCGCAGAAGTCCTCGTAGTCGTCCATCAGGTCGGTGAGGGTCGGGTTGTCCCCGCAGAGCACGCAGTTCGGGTCCTTGCGAACCTTGATCTTGCGGTACTCCATCTCCAGGGCGTCGTAAACCATCAGCCGGCCGACGAGCGGCTCACCGATGCCGGTGATCAGCTTGATCGCCTCGTTGACCTGGATCGAGCCGATCGACGCGCAGAGCACGCCGAGGACGCCGCCCTCGGCGCAGCTCGGGACCATGCCGGGCGGCGGGGGCTCCGGGTAGAGGCAGCGGTAGCAGGGACCGTGCTCCTCCCAGAAGACCGAGGCCTGGCCGTCGAAGCGGTAGATCGAACCCCACACGTACGGCTTGCCGAGCAGCACGGCGGCGTCGTTCACCATGTACCGCGTGGCGAAGTTGTCGGTGCCGTCGACGATCAGGTCGTACTGGCTGAAGATCTCCTTGACGTTGTCGCGGTCCAGCGCGGTGTTGTGGATGACCACGTTCACCAGCGGGTTGACCTCGGCGATGCTCCGGGCCGCCGACTCCGCCTTGGGCGTGCCGATGTCCGAGACACCGTGGATGATCTGGCGCTGCAGGTTGGACTCGTCGACCGTGTCGAAGTCGATGATGCCGAGCGTGCCCACCCCGGCCGCGGCCAGGTAGAGCAGCGTCGGCGAGCCGAGGCCGCCCGCGCCGACCGCGAGCACCTTGGCGTTCTTCAGCCGCTTCTGCCCGTCCATCCCGACGTCGGGGATGATCAGGTGACGCGAATAGCGGCGGATCTCGTCGATGCTCAGCTCGGCGGCCGGCTCGACGAGCGGGGGCAGAGCCACATTCACTCCCCGGGTTAGGTGGTAAGGATCGCCGCCTATTCTCGCTCGTTCGGCGTACGAATGCCCATGACGTCGGACACCGGCCCGACATGCGGGATCAGGAATAACTCACGAGACCGGCTCTCCCTGGTACCGCTTCCCGTCCCGGAAGGGCCACGAGTTCGGGGTGCACTCCTCGAGCCCGTACGTCTGCTGCATCATCACCGGCGCCGGCCTACCCTTGCCGGGGCAGGTCTCGTGACCGTGCCCGAGCTGGTGACCGACCTCGTGGTTGATCGCGTACCGCCGGTAGTCGTCGAGCTTGCCGTCGTAGTCCGGGATCGCGTCCGCCCAGCGCTCGGCGTTGATCACCACCTTGCCCGGCACCCGGCACGAGGTGAAGCCCTCGGTCTGCAGGCCACCGGCGGCGCACATCCGCTCGGAGGTGGCCGCGCTGGCGAGGTAGACGGTGAACTCCGCGTTGGACGCCCCGTCCGGCACCCGCCGCAGCTCCAGCCGCCCGCCGTGGATCCAGCTCCGCTGATCCCCGAGGGTGTCGTCGATCATGTCGGCGAAGTCGGCGGGCTTGACGTCGGGCACGGTCTCCTCGACCGCCACCTTGAACCGGTGCAGGCTTCCGGCGGTGCCGAGCAGGGGGCCGCGGGACTTGGCGTACCGGAACTCGCCCGCCTCGCCGGTCTCCTCCTGTTCGACGCCCTCCGCCTTGCCGATCTTCTCGTCGTCGGGCTGTTCCGCCGCGGGCTGCTCGGCGATCGGCTGCTCGGGCTGCGCGGGTTGCGCGGCCCGCTGGGCGGCCTGGCGGTCCGCCGCGGTCGGCCGCTGCTGCTGTTCGCGCAGCTGGTGGCCGACGACCAGGACCAGGGCGACGATCATCAGGTACGCCATCACCGTGGTCCGCCGCCGCTGCCGCAGGGTACGGCGCTTCTTGGTCTCGGGCTCCGGCTCGAACTCGAAGGAGTCGTCCTCCTCGGGCTCGGTCGCCACGGACTGCTCGGGACGGATCAGCTCGATGCCGGCCGGGCGGTACGCGGACGCCCCGGCGCGGGCCTGGGCGTGCGCGAACCGTTCCGCCAGGGGGAGGCCGTAGTCCTCGCTCCGCACCGGTTCCTCGGCGACCGGCAGCGGCTCCGGAATCCGCGGCGCCTCCTGAACCGGAAGGGCTTCCCGGATCGGCGGCTCCTCCTGGATCGGTGGGGCCTCCTGGATCGGCGGCTCCTCCTGGATCGGCGGGGCCTCTATCGCGATCGGCTCGGGATGGACCGGTGCGTGCACCGGCACCGCGAGCACGGGCTCCTCCATGGCCGGGTGCCAGCGGTCGTCGGGCAGGCCGGTCGGGAGCCGCAGCGTCGCCGGGAGGCCGGCCACCTGGCGCTCCCCCGGCGTCCAGAACCAGTTGTCCGGGGCCTCGGGGACCTCCTCGATCTCCGGGTCTGCCTCCGGTCGGGCCGAGGGCTCGGCCGCCCTCGGCAGCTCGGCCGGGGACTCGGTCACCCTCGGCAGCTCGGCGGTCCGTGCCGCGGGCTCCTCCTGCCAGGCCGACGGTGCCGGCACCACCTGGGTGACCTCGGCCGGTGCCACTCGCCGCGGTTCCAGCTCGGTGCCGCGCCGGGGCCGGGTCTCCTTCCCGGCCAGCCGGTTCAGCTCGGTACCCCAGACCGCCCCGACACTCTCCCGGCGCGGCTCCTCCACGGTCTGCTGCCGGTCGGCCCCGGCACCGAGCCATCCGGCCACGGCATCGCGCCCGGCCCGGCGTTCCGGTTCGGCCTCCGCTCCGGACAGCCAGCCCGCCTCGTTCTCCACCGCCGTCCCGCCGTCCCATCCCCGGGGCGGCACCTCTCCGACCGACATCTCTTCGACAGGCGGCGCCTCGTCGACAGGCGCGTCATCGACCCAGCCGGCGTTCGCCTGCGCCTCTTCCGTCCACTCGGCGTAGTTCTGCGGTTCGGCGCTCCACTCGGCGTAGTTCTGCGGTTCGGCGTCCCACCCGGCGTAGGTCTGTGCTCCGTCGTCCCACTCGGCGGCGGGTGGTGCCGGTTCGGCGACGTGGGCCACGTGTTCGGCGCCTGCGGACCGTGCGGCCCGCGGCCGCCTGCGGATCTCCCGCGCGGGCTCGATCTCGGCGACCGGTTCGGGCTCCGGGATCGGTTCCTCTTCCACTTCCCGGGTACGCGCAATCGCCGCGGCCGCCAACCTCTCCGCCGCGAGTTCGAGGATGCCCCGGGTCATCCCCAGCGGCAGCCCGGTGTTCTCATCGATCTCGGTCGGCGCGGTGTAGACCCGCTCCTCGACCGGGTACCGGTGCGCCGGCGAGATCATCATCGGATCCACGGCCTGATGCGCCGGCGCCGCGCCGGTGTCGGCCCGATGCCGCGCCGCCTCACCGATCTCCGGTCCTCCCGGTCGACGGTGCTTCCCCGCAGCGCCGCCCGGAATGGCCGCCTCAGCACTCCGCCGATGCCGCCCCCGGTTCACCGTCTCCTGATCAACGGCGGACAACACGGCCTTCCGCGGACGCTCCGCCACCGAAGCCGCGTCATCCTCCGGCCGCTGCGAACCGCCGAGGCTCTTCCGCGCCCGGCTTCCCCCGACCGTTTTCGCCCCGACGGCCTCACCCACCGCCGGGTTACCCGCCGACTTGGCCGCACTCGCCGTCTTGGCCGCACTCGCCGTCTTGGCCGCACTCGCCGTCTTGGCCGAGCCCGCCGTCTTCGCTAGGCCCGCCGTCTTCGCCGAGCCCGCCGTCTTCGCGCTGCCGGAGGCCGCCGCCGTAGCCGACTTGGCCACAGCCGATCCCGGCTTGGCCGCGGCGGAGGCCGGCTTGGCCGCCGCGGGCTTTGCGGACGCCGTGGACCGGCCCGTCGCCGACTTCTTGGCAGCCGGTGCCGACTTCTTGGTCTCCGGTTCGGCGGGGGCCGGCGTGACCGATCTCGATCGGCGTGCCGGTGTCGCGGCCGGTTCGGGTGCCGGCCTGGCTCGGGTAGTCGCCTTCGCCTCGGTCGAGGCCGTGACGACACTCTTGGTCGCCGTCGCACTCGCCGCAGCGGTCGTCTTGCCGGTAGCCCTGGACCGATTCGTCCCGGCACGAGCCCGGCGGCCGCCGGCCGATGTCTCAGCTCCGGCCGCGGGATCAGAGGCATTTGTCGCGTTTGCCATAACATGGGCCAGCCTGCCATGACTCGACGCCTGTCACAGCTGATTCAGAGTTCCCGGCCACAACGCAAACCGGCCCTGACCCCGCCCGACGCACCTCCCGCGACACACGAGTGCCCCATGGTGCGGAAGTGACGAAACCCCATCTCCATCACACACCCCCCCGCACCCCACCAGCGCCATCCGGGCTACGCGACGACACGATCCGAGCGGAAGGGGCTGCCAGCGGAAACACGTCGCCTTGACCGTTGACGGGGCCCCAGCCGCACACGATCAGGGCGGATCGGGGCGGCGGCGATGCACGAGAGGTGTTCGTTGTGCGCGGGCGGCCCGCAGGAGGACCGCGCGAGGGCACCGCCCGGCTTCGTGGCTGGCCGGGCGGTGCCCGCGGGTGATCGGCTGGCGATCCGGGGTGTCTCAGACCCGTCGAGTGACCCCCGAATACCAGCCGCGCCGGGAAAGCTGGCGCTCACGGGTCACTCAAGCCCGCCGACACACCCCTGACCACCAGCCACCAAGATCAAACCCGTAGTCGATCATGACCGAGAACGCCCACCCCGCGACCCCGCCGGCGGCGACGATCCCGCCGGAATCGACCAGCGGGGTCAGGGACGTCGTGAGGGGTCAGCGGGAGAGGGCCGGGCCGGAGAAGGAGTGGTCGTTGCGGCGGGGCCAGGCGTACGGGACGCAACCGCGCAGGGTCAACGTCTGCTGGACCATCACCGGGGCCGGGCCACCCGACTTCGGGCAGCCCTCGTGGTGGTGGCCGAGCTCGTGGCCCACCTCGTGGTTGATGACGTAGTTGCGGTAGATCGCCAGCGGGACCTTCG
Organism: Actinoplanes sp. NPDC051851; assembly: GCF_040681165.1. Classification (NCBI taxonomy): domain Bacteria; kingdom Bacillati; phylum Actinomycetota; class Actinomycetes; order Micromonosporales; family Micromonosporaceae; genus Actinoplanes; species Actinoplanes sp. NPDC051851. The sequence continues at coordinate 7,914 of NZ_JBFAYF010000038.1, forward strand.
CCTCGATGTACGGTGTGGCGGACTTGCGGTAGCGGTCCAGGTTGATGATGGCCTTGCCGGGGGTGCGGCAGGACGTGTACGGCACGCCGCCGATGCGGATGTTGGTGCCGCCGCGCTGGCACATCTCCCCGGCGGTGTTGCGGGTGGCCAGGTAGACGGTGAAGTCCGCGCTGTCCGAGCCGCCGACCATCTGCAGGCGGAGGTTGCCGTTGCCGATCCAGCTGCGGTCGTCCCCGAGGGTGCTCACCACCTGGTCGGCGAAGGCGTCCACGTCCTCGCCACTGCCCTTCTCCACCGCCACGCGAAAACGGCGCAGGGTGCCCTTGGTGCCCATGATCGTCCCGCGCTTGGTGGCGTACGTGAAGGAACCCGAAGCGTGCGTGGGCACCGAGCCGGAGAGTTGCAGCACGTCTCCGTCGATCAGCGACGAAGCCTGCTCGGTCGCGGGAGCGGAGGTGGCGACCGCGGAATCGGCGGGGGCGGACGTCGCGGGGGCCGAGGTGGCCGGCGCGGGGGCGGCGGAGGCCGGGAGCGGCGCGGGGGCGACGGACGGGAGCGGCGCGGCGGCGACCGGCTGCCTACCCGTGTTGTACTCCACCACGCTCACCACCGTGAGCAACACCATCGCCACGGACAGCAGGTAGAGCCACCACTGACGCCACCGGTCAGGTTCACGGGCGGAAAGGTCAGGGGTGATCATCCGTCTCAGGGTTACACATGGGAGCCGTTCACACCCAGTCGAGCCGGACCGGTGCGGCGCGGCCCACTATCGGGTGACGGTCGCCAACTCGTCGAGCAGGGCCACGACACCTCGGGCCACCAGCCGCGGGACCTCCATCTGGGCCACGTGGCCGACGCCGGGCAGGATCAGCAGACGGGAGTCGGGCACCACCTTCGCCACCTGGGCGGGCACCCGCGGGTCGACCAGCCTGTCGTTGAGGCCGCCGATCACCAGGGTGGGCGCCTCGACCCGGGCGGCGAGCCGCCACTGCGAGTTGACCCCCGGGAGGTACGCCCGCAGGAAGCTCCCCACCAGTCCGCGCAACGTGCCCAGGTACGCCCGGGGATAGTGGTCCACGGTGTACCGCAGCTGGATCTCCGCCATCGCTTCGGCCCGGCGCTGCGGGTGGACCTTGGCGGTGTCCCCGAAGCAGGCGGCCAGGACCTGTTCGGCCATCTGCTCGGCGGTGATCCGGGTCAGCGCCCAGGCCATCAGCCGTTCCGCGCCGGGCAGGGCGAGCAGGGGGAGCACCGGGCCCTGTGCCGTACGCCTCGGGTCCAGGAACGGCATCGCCGGGGAGATCAGCGTGAGGCTGCGGACCAGGTCGGGGCGGAGCGCCGCGACCCGGACCGAGATGGAGCCGCCGAGCGAGTTGCCGATCAGGTGGACCGGGCCGCGGCCGGAGTCCTCCAGGTAGCCGATCAGCGTGGTCGCGAACGAGGAGATCGAGTACCGCCGGCTGGGGTCGCTGTAGCCGAAGCCGGGCAGGTCGACCGCCTGGCCGTCGAGGCGGTCGGCGAGCAGGCCGGCCAGATCGGTGAAGTTCTGCGAGGAGCCGCCGAGGCCGTGCACGTAGACGGCCGGCTCGGCACCCGGGCGCAGCGCCGGGGTGTCGCGCACGTGGAGCATCGCGCCGCCGACCGTGACCCGGCGCGCGGGCCACGGGGGCGGAACCTCACCATCCGGCAACAGCGTGCTGTCGTCGGCCAGAAGCGCACCCTTCATCACGCCAAGAGTGCCTCGAGTCGGCGGTTGACCGCGGCGAGTGTGGCGCGAACCATGGCGTGCCGCTCGTCACCGGTGACCACGGCCGAGCCGGCCAGCTGCTCGACCCAGCCACCGCTGGACGAGAGCAGCAGCACCACCACGGCCACCTGGGACTGCCCGAAGGAGACCGCGGCCGCGTGCTCGACGAAGCAGCGGGCCGGTCCCTCCTCGTGCCGGGACGTGGAGAGCAGCTCGTCGATCGCGCCCCCGGTCGCCGTCGCGCAGAGCCGGAGGAGGTAGCCGTCGACCGCCGGGCCGGTGGCCGTGCCGGACGCCGTACGCGACCCGGCCCGCAGCCGGACCTCGACGGTGGCGTCCGCGCCGGACGTGTTGACGTGCACGTTCTCGATGATCACGCGCGGGCCGGGGTGATCGCCCGGGTCGAGCGGCCGAGGCTTGGTCAGGTCCGCCGGCGAGAGGATCGTCGGGGCGGGCGCGGCCTTCGGCTCGGGCTTCGCCTCGGCGGGCCGGGTCGGCAGCGGGCTCGTCGATGGCACCGGGCCCGTCGAGTGCGGCGGGCCTGGCGCGTACAGCGGGGTCGGCGAGTGCAGTGGTCCGCCCGGGGCGAGCAGTGGGCCGCCCGGCGAGAGCAACGGTCCGCCCGGGGAGTGCAGCGGCGCCGAGGGGTGCAGCGGCGCCGCGGAGACCGGAGCGGCCGAGACCGGGGCGGTCGCCGGCGGGGCGGAGGCCGGGGTGACCGGCGGGGCCGAAGCGGAGGCGATCGGCGGCGCCGAGGCGGGCGCGATCGGGGTGATCGGCTTCACCGTGGCACGACCGGCCCGGGTCGCCTGGCCCGGCACGAACGGCGGGGGCGGCGCGTCCATCGGCGGCGCCGCGTCCAGGCCCATCCGGTCCTGCAGGAGACGGGCCACCTGGCGGCTCACCTCGGCCGGGTCCGCGCCGTCCGAGAGGTCCAGCCGGAGGCTGTGCGCACCCGCCGGGGTGGCCCGCAGCGACGCGTCCCGGACCCCGGCGACCTCGCGGACGGCGGCGAGGATGGCCTGCACGTCGAAGCCCTCCTCGCGCTCCTGCGCGGGCACCACGTCACCGCGGCGCAGATGCGTCGCGATGCGCGCCAGTGCGGGCGCTTCGGCCGATGGCTCCACGGAGGGCGGCTCCGGAACTCGGGGCACGTCCGGCTGGGCCGGTACGCGCTGGGGCAGTGCTCCGCTCGGCTCGCTGAGCGCGGGCGGCGGAGGACCGTCCAGGGGTGATGGCGGGAAGGAGACCGGCGCCGGCGGTTCGTAGCCGCGACGCGGGAAGCCTGGTGAATCGTACTTCGCCGCCGCCGGTCCGGGCTCGTTGTCCACCGATCGCTGGTCCCCCACGGGTGCCGGGGAGACCTGGGGTAGGCCCTGCGCCAGCACGTCGTTGACCAGGGCGTGCCGCGAGCGGATGGGCTCCTCCGGACGGCCGGGCCGGCTCATCGGCACCGAGGCCCGCTGGGACACCACCGGTGGTTTGTCGCGGTACGTGTCGTCCAGGTCCCCTTCGTACGGGAAAGGGGGTGCACTGCTCGGTGACGGACCGTCGAAGCCGCGCGAGCCGGAGCCGGAGGTCGGCGTGGCGACCGGACCCGGATCCGTCGGAGTCTGCCGCCGGTGGCCCAGAATGTCGGCTAGGCGGCTGCGCTCGGGGTTCCACGGCGAGGGCTGCTCGGAAGGGGGAACGTCATCAGTGGACTGCTGCGCCGGGGGGAAACGTCGCCACGGCGGTACCTCTGTCTCCTGTTCGCGCGTCGCGCCCGCGTGGGACCACGGATTGTCGGCAGCGTTGCCCCACCCGTTCACCCGTACGCGGTCACGCGAGTCGGCACCGTTGCCGCTACCCGCGGCTCCGGTGTCTCCGGAATGCCCTGTTTCATCCACCGCGTGCTCCTCGCTCGCCCCCGCTGAGGCTACCGTGTGGTGGGAGTGGCGATAAGTTGCAGCGTCGCGACAATTGCCCGCACGACCGCGACAAGCGCCGATACGGGCAGTCCGTGACGACGAACCGCGGGGACCGACCCCCTGGAGGTACACAGAAATGACCGCCGCGTCCAGCGGGGCGGCACCGGCCGCACGCCCCACTCGCCTGCCGCGATCGGCACGCCGCAAGCAGTTGCTGGCCGCCGCGCAGCAGATCTTCGTCGCCCACGGCTACCACGCCGCGGCGATGGACGACATCGCGGAGCGCGCCGGCGTCTCCAAGCCGGTGTTGTACCAGCACTTCCCCGGCAAACTGGAGCTCTACCTGGCCCTGCTGGACACGCACTGTGACGCGATAATCGCCAAGGTGCGCACCGCGATGGCGGCCACGCAGGACAACAAGGAGCGGGTCAAGGGCGCCGTCCGGGCGTACTTCGACTTCATGGACCACGAAAGCGAGGCGTTCCGCCTGGTCTTCGAGTCCGACCTGCGCAACGATCCGCAGGTCCGCGAGCGGGTGGAGCGGGTCGAGAAGGGCTGCACCGAGGCGCTGACCGAGACCATCATCTCGGATACCGGCCTCCGCCCGGACCAGGCTCAGCTGCTCGCGGCCGGGCTCGCGGGCGCCTCCGGAGGGGCCGCCCAGCACTGGCTGGCGAACGGCCGGCGTACGCCGAAAGCTGAAGCCGAGTCGCTCGTAGCCGCTCTGATCTGGCGCGGGATCGCGAGCTTCCCCTTGCAGGGTGGTTCAACGGCAGGTACGCCCCCGGAAATCGGATAGCCTTTCGATCGGTAGACGGTTGACAGAGGAGGACTCCGTGGAGGTCAAGATCGGCGTGCAGCATTCGCCGCGTGAGCTGGTGCTGGAGAGCGCCCAGACCCCGTCGGAGGTCGAGCAGGCCGTGTCCGAGGCCCTCGCCAAGGACGGCGTCCTGTCGCTCACGGACGAGAAGGGCCGCAAGGTGATCATCCCGGTCGCCAAGCTGGCGTACGTGGAGATCGCCGAAGCTTCGCACCGGCCGTTCGGTTTCACGACTCGCTGAAAATCCGAGGTATCAGGAGGGCACCCTGCTCACAGGGTGCCCTCCAATAACTGCTCATGGGTGCGTCTGGTAGAGGGTCAGGTAGAGTGGCCCTTGTCGCCGTCGACGTCGATTTGTCAACTCGACGGCCCCGCGTGTGGCCCGCCTTCGGGCGTGCGGCCCGCGCTTTATTCAGACCGCGCCCTTAGAGACTCCAACGGGCGCACCACGAGAGGGCACCCGTAAAACTTCATGACCGACAATGAGCAAGCACTGATCCCCGTAACGAATCGCGCCCCCGTCCGTCCGGACAGCCCCACCTTCGCTGAGCTGGGTGTCCGTCCGGAGACCGTCGAGGCGCTGGCGACGGCGGGCATCACGCACGCCTTCGCGATCCAGGAGTACGCACTTCCGATCGCCCTGCGCGGCACCGACCTGATCGGCCAGGCCCCGACCGGCACCGGCAAGACCCTCGGCTTCGGCCTCCCCCTGCTGGAGCGGGTCACCTCCCCCGCCGAGGGCGCCGACGGCAAGCCGCAGGCCCTGATCGTCGTGCCCACCCGGGAGCTGGGCCTCCAGGTGGCACGCGACCTCGCCGCCGCGGGCAGCACGCGGGGCGTCCGGGTGCTGCCGATCTACGGCGGCGTCGCGTACGAGCCGCAGGTCGACACCCTGAAGAAGGGCGTCGAGATCCTGGTCGGCACCCCCGGCCGCCTGCTCGACCTGGCCAAGCAGAAGCATCTGAAGCTGAACTCGGTCACCGCACTGGTGCTCGACGAGGCCGACCGGATGCTCGACCTCGGGTTCCTCGACGACGTCGAGAAGATCCTGGCGATGCTCCCCGAGAAGCGGCAGACCATGCTCTTCTCGGCGACCATGCCGGACCCGATCGTCGCGCTCTCCCGGCGCTTCCTGCACAACCCGGTCACCATCCACGCCGGTCACACCACGGAGAGCGGCCCCTCGCCGCTCACCAAGCAGGTCGTCTACCGCACCCACCCGCTGAACAAGCTGGAGATGGTGGCGCGCATCCTGCAGGCCCGCGGCCGGAGCCTCACGATGATCTTCACGCGGACCAAGCGGGCCGCCGACCGGGTCGCCGAGGACCTCGACTTCCGCGGGTTCGCGGTCGCCGCCGTCCACGGTGACCTGGGCCAGGGCGCTCGCGAGCGCGCCCTGCGGGCGTTCCGCGGCGGCAAGATCGACGTGCTGGTCGCCACCGACGTCGCGGCCCGCGGTCTCGACGTCTCCGGCGTCACGCACGTGATCAACTACGACTGCCCGGAGGACCCGGAGACCTACACGCACCGGATCGGGCGTACCGGCCGGGCCGGCGCCACCGGCTGCGCGGTCACCTTCGTCGACTGGGAGGACATGCCGCGCTGGGTCCTGATCGACAAGTCGCTCGGCCTGTCGATGCCGGAGCCGCCGGAGACCTACCACACCTCGCCGGCCCTCTACGCCGACCTGGACATCCCGACCGACATCTCGGGCACGCTGCCGACCGCGGAACGCAGCCGGGCCGGGCTCTCCGCCGAGATCGAGGAGGACCTGGGCGGCACCGGTCGCCGGCCGGGTGGCCGTAACGGCCGTGGTGGCCGCACCGGTGGCGGCGGCCGGACCCGCGGTGGTTCCGCTCCGTCCGACACCACCGGGCCGTCCTCCGATTCCTCCTCCGCGGAGGAGGGGACCGAGCGTCCCAAGCGCCAGCGTCGTCGCCGCCGGGTCTCCGAAGACCTTTCCCCGAGTACGCCCGAGACCCCCACCGAGGTCGCTCAAGAGGCGGACCCGGCACCGCGCGCCCGGACCCGGCGCCGCCGCACGTCCGCTCCCGCGACGTCGCTGCTCTTCTCGGACACCGCCGAGGCCGGGCCCTCCCCGGACGGGGCGCCCACGGCCCCGGACGCCGTCGTGGCGGCTCCCGCCGTCGCGGACGTCGTCGTGGCGGACGCCGGTGCGGCGGCTCCCGCCGACGGTGAGGCCGCGGCACCGCGTCGCCGGCGGCGGCGCACCACGGCTCGCAGCACCGAGGCGGCCGACAGCGGCGCGGAGGCCTGACCGCTTCTGATCTGGCTGTAGATGGCACGGGACCGTTTCAGGTCCCGTGCCGTTCTCGTTCCCGGGCCGTTCTCGTTCCCGGGCCGCTTTCGTCAGGTCCAGCGGGATTCCAGCTCGGCCAGGACGGCGATGTTCAGCTGGAAGGCGGCGTCCACCTCGTCCAGGAACGCGTCCTGCTCCGACCGGCTCCAGGGCGTGGTGTTGAGCAGGTCCCGATACCGCGCCCGGATCCGCTCCGGCTCGACCCCTTCGAAGACGAAGAACCGGTAGCCCTCCCGCCGGAACAGGTACGCCCCGACCACCTTCGCGCCCAGCCACTGGCCACCGGCGAGATCGCCCAGGTACCGCGTAGCGTGATGTGCGACATACCCGGTCGCCCGGTCGAAGGCCGCCTCCCGGATCCGCGTGCAGTACGTCCCGGTGGTCGGCAGCGCCACGATCCGGTCGTGCCACATCGGGCCCTGCATGAACGTGAGGTCGGCCTCCAGCGACGGCAGCCGGAACAGCTCCGGGAAGACGAACCGCCCGGCCACCGGATCGTCGGCCATCGCCTCGCTCGCCAGCTCGAGAGACTCGTAGATGAACCAGTGCTGAGCAGCCAATTCGGCGTACGCCGCCAGCGGCAACCGCCCCTGAGCGAGCCCGTCGATGAACCGGCTCCGCTGCGCACGGGCGTTCGCCTCCCGGGTGCGCTCCCGCAACCGGTCGGCGAGCCGCGCCGTCTGCGTCGGATGGGCCAGGAACGACATCGGACGACACCTCGTCTCTCACCGCTGACGATCAGTCAACATATCGCTGCCGCGCGATATCCACATCCCTGAAGGAGCATTCCTTCGGGGTGATTAACCGGCACGGCAGAATGAAGCCATGCCACAACCGCTCGACCAAGCCCTCGCCGAGGTCCGGGAGCTCCTGCTCGCCCCCGGCCTGACCCGCGCCGTCGCCGCCGGCCGCCGCCGCGGGCACTCCCCCTCGGTGACCCGGGCCCAACTGCGCCCGGTGACCTTGAAGAGTGGTCCGCACCTGCAGATCGTGACGGATGACGGCGCCCGCCCGTTCACCCGCAATGTCGAGCCGGGTGCCGAGGCGGCCGCCGCGATCGACGAACTGCTCGCCGAGCCGTTCGGCAACTGGCACGTGGAGACCGACGCGGCCACCGTCCAGGTCCGCATCACCAAGAAGGGTGACGCCCAGATCCACCGCGCCGCGGCCACCGCACCCGCGCCCTCGGCGCCGCAGCAGCACGACCGCGCCAAGCAGTGGCTGCTCGACCCGGGCGACCCGCTCTTCACCGTGATCGGCGGCAACGCGGCCAAGCGCCGCCAGATCGACGCCTTCCTGCGCGCGCTGGCCGCCACGCTCCCCGACACCCTGCCGTCCCCGCTGCGCGTGGTCGACCTGGGCTGCGGCAACGCGTACCTGACCTTCGCGGCGTACCGCTATCTCGCCGCCCGTGGCGCCACCGTCCAGGTGGTCGGCGTCGACGTCCGCGAGGACCAGCGCGTCCGCAACACCGCGGTGGCCGAGGAGCTCGGCTGCGCGGCCGACGTCACGTTCGTGGCCGGCACGATCGAGGACGCGGACCTGCCGTTCTCCCCCGATCTGGTACTGGCCCTGCACGCCTGCGACACGGCGACCGACCAGGCGCTGGCCCGCGCGGTCCGCTGGGAGGCCGACTGGGTGCTGGCCGCGCCGTGCTGCCACCACGACATCGCCGCCCAGCTCAAGGCGGGTGGCGCTCCCGCTCCGTACGGCGAGTTCGTCAAGCACGCCATCCTGCGCGAACGCTTCGCCGACGTGCTCACCGACTCGCTCCGGGCCGCCCTGCTCCGCCTGCGCGGCTACCGGGTCGACGTCGTCGAGTTCATCGACTCGGCACACACCCCACGCAACCTGATGCTGCGCGCTCGCCTGACCGGTGGCGCGCCGACCGAGGCCCAGCGCGCCGAGTACGCGTCCCTGACCGCTCAGTGGAGCGTGACGCCGGCGCTCTCCCGGATGCTCAGCTGACGGTCAGCGTCCACTCGGCGGTGTGGACCCGGCCCGCGACCTGGAAGTCGAAGTACAAGCGGTACGCGCCGGGGCTCGGAGCGGTGATCCAGAACTTGACCTTGCCGTCGATCAGCTGCTGTTCCGGGTGGATGTGGACGTAGGCGAGATCGCCCTGGCGGAGGGCCACCAGGTGGCCGTAGGCGCCGAGGTACGGCTCGACGGCGGCCGGCTCCCCACCGGGGCCGGTGACGGTCATCAGGACCGGCTGGACTGCGGTCGTGGTGGGCGTTCCCTCGTACGTGACGGTGAAGCCGGAGACGGACGCGGAGCGGGACGGGGCAGGCAGGGTGACCGGCGCATAGCCGCCCGCGACCGTCAGGTCGGTGCCGAGCGCGACGGCCAGCTGTGCTCCGCCGACGAGCGCGGTGAAGTCGGCGATCATCCGGTAGACGCCGGGCTCGCCGAGCGTGAGGTCGATGCCCCACGTGCCGTCGGCGGACATCGTCGGATGCAGATGCTGGAAGCCGGTGAGGTCGCGGCGGGCCACGATCAGGTGCAGCGGTTTGTCGTGGACGATCGCGTACGTGGTGACCGGGGCGCCACCGGGGCCCTGGATGGTGAACTCCAGCCGCTGCTCCCTGCCGGCCTGCAGGATCGTGGTCTTCGGGGTGAGGGTGAGGCCGCCGTCGGAGAGGGAGAGGCCACCGACCGCGGCGCCGGCGGTCGTGGTCAGGCCGGTGCCGGTGGTGCCGTGCGTGTGCGGCTTGCTCTCGTCGACCACCGTGCTCGCGCCGGACGAGGCCGCGGTGGCGACCGGGGCGGCGGCGGACGGGGACGACGTGCCGTTGTTGAGACGGCCGAGGCCGTAGCCCGCGAAGAGGACCACGATCAGCAGCGCGCCGGTCGCGGCGAAGCGGAACCCGGGCCCCTGCGGAGTGCCCGGCAGCGCGTGGCCGAAGATCTCCTCATCGGTGGGATCGGCGGAGGTGGCGGTGGTTGGGCTTTCCGGCTGGCTGGACATCCGTGGGCCCCTTCAGGAGCGGATCAGGCGGGCGATCGCGTCGGACGCCTCCTTGACCTTGGCGGTCGGGTCGCCGGCGCGGGCCGCGTCCACCACGCAGTGCGCGAGATGGTCCTCGAGCAGGCCGACGGCGACCGCCTGGAGGGCGCTCTTCGCCGCCGAGATCTGGGTCAGCACATCGATGCAGTACGTGTCCTCGTCGACCATCCGCTGCAGGCCACGGATCTGCCCCTCGATCCGGCGCAGGCGGCTGAGCAGGGCGGCCTTGTCGCCGGAATAGCCGTGTGGCCCGGCATGCGAATCGTCCGACACGCCGTCCAGCGTACCCCCGGCAGGTATCGGCGGAAGTTTGTCGTACCCCGGCGCTAGCGTGCGCGGGTGTGGAGGGTGACGAGGCTCGGCGATCGGCGCTGGATCATGTGCTCCGGTTGATCTGCGAGTCGCATCTCGGGGACGTCCTGGTGCTGCGGGGCAGCGCGACGATGGCGGCCTGGGTCGGCGACCTCGCGCGGCCGCCGCGCGATCTGGATTTCGTGGTCCGCCCGGCGCCTCTGGTGCCCGTCGTCCGGCACTGGCCGTACCCGTACTTCGCACGCATCCGCCCAGTGCAGCACTGGCCGGAGATCGTGCACGGCGGCCGGCGGAACGAGATCTGGGAGTTCGAGGAGTTCGACACCTGCGGGCAGCGCGCGTTCGTGCCGCCGGACGGCCTGCACTGGCTCACCGACCGGGATCTCGAGGGCGTGCTCGACCCGGTGCACCACGAGGTCCGGGCCGTGATCGAAAAGCACCCGCGGACTCCGGAGGGGGTGCGGCTGCACGTGGCGAGGATCGGCTACCGGCGGATCGGGGAGTCGGAGAGCGACTACGACTTCTACACCGGCGGCGGTACCCGGGTGACGGTGCCGTACGGGGAGGATGACGGGGTCGTGCAGGTGGACCTCGCGTATGACGAGCCGCTCCCCGAGGCGCCGGTGCTGACCCTGCTGCCGGGGCGGGACGGGCGGGAGCCGATCGCGGCGTGGACGGCCGGCCGCGACCTGTCCCTGCGGTGGAAGCTGCACTGGCTCGCCGACGACCAGTCCCGCCGGGGCGCCTCGGCGGCGAAGGACCTGTACGACGCGGTCCTGCTCGCCGAGGCGGGCGCGGTCGGCACCGTGCCGAACCCGGAGCTGCTCAGCGGCTGGCGAATCGACGGCGACCCGACAAGCCACGGACCGACGCACGGCGACCGGACACACGGCGACCGGACACGCGACGAGCCGACGGGCGCCGGGCTGGACGGTGGCGGGCTGGACGGTGGCGCCGAAGCATGGCTGGCCCGGCTCGCGGCGGCGGTGACGCGGGAACCGCCGGAGTCCCGAGCGGCTCGATGACGCGGATGGCACGGTGACGTGAATGGCTCGGTGACCGGGACGGTGCGGTGACCGGGACGGTGCGGTGACCGGGACGGTGCGGTGACGCTGGTCCTGCCGGACTCCTGACCGGCTGTGGCACCATGCGGCTGTGACAGATCAGGAACGGGACGGATACGTACTCACGAGTGACGCCACACGGGTCGACATCGCGCGGGTGCACAGTTGGCTCTCCGAGGAGTCGTACTGGGCCAAGGGCCGCGCGCTCGACGTGACCACCCGGGCGATCGAGGGCTCGCTGCCCTTCTCGGTGTTCCAGGGCGACCGTCAGGTGGCCTTCGCCCGCGCGGTCACCGACGGCGCCACCTTCGTCTGGATCTGCGACGTCTTCGTCGACCGGGAGCACCGCGGCCACGGCCTGGGCACCTGGCTGGTCGACACCATCGTGGCGCGCCTCTCCGAGACCGGCGTCCAGCGTTTCCTGCTGGCCACCCGCGACGCGCACGGCGTGTACCGCAAGTCCGGCTTCGCCCCGCTGGAGGGCGCCCAGCGTTTCATGGAGATCGACAACCGCCCGACCAAGGCCGCCATCCTCGCCGAACTGTCCTGACACCACCACCCGCAACCAGCCCAGCCCGCCCTGCACGGCGCGCCGCGGTCCATCGCTCCTGGGGCAACGGGTGCACACGAACAGCACCAACGGGGCGGCGGGGCTGCGGGGCTGCGGGGCTGCGGGGCTGCGGGGCTGCGGGGCTGCGGGGCTGCGGGGCTGCGGGTACACGATCAGCGCGGGCCGGGCCGTGGGCGTACACGAACAGCGCGGACCGGGCCGTGGGCGTACACGAACAGCCGGATTCAGGGGCGTCGGGCGCACACGATCCATGATCGTGTGCGCGCGCAGCCGCCAGAGGGGCGCAGGAAGGGCACGGGCGGCGAAAGTGGATCCCCAGCGCCCCGTCAGCCGGCCACTGCCAGGGCCAACGGCAGGACGGCGGAGGCGCCCGCGCGGCGCAGGGCGCGGCCGGCCAGCGTCATCGTCCAGCCGGAGTCGACCAGGTCGTCGACGAGCAGGATCGGGCCGGCCGGAAGCGCCTCGGTGATCTCGGGCGGTACGCCGAAGGTGTCGTGCAGGGCCCGGACCCGCTGCGCGCTGTTGCCCCGCAGGTCGCCGGGGCCGGTGGCCGACGAGGTCAGCGAGCCCAGCAACGGCAGGCGGCCGACCCGGGCGATGTGCTCGGCGAGGCTGTGGACAAGTTGTGGATGACGGTGCGAACCGACCGCGACCACGGCGGCCGGGCGTTCGCGCCACGCGTCCTCGCCGTGCGCCCAGGACTTCAGCACCTCGACCACCGCGCCGGCCAGGTCGTCCGGGATCGGGGCGTCCGGGGCGTCGAGGGCGACCAGGCCGCGTAGCCGGGCACCCCAGCCCAGGTCGGAGAGGCGGCCGACGGATCGGCCCGGCTCGATCTGCTCGGACGGGCCGATTTTACCCTTCAGCGTGATGCCGATCGCGGCCATCCCGGTCGGCCACATCTTCTTCGGCGCGATCTCCACCCCGGGACGGCCCAGGAACGCCCCGGCCGAGGAGAGCGCCGTGGTCGACACGTCGGCGCCGAAGAGCGGGCCGGCACAGTTGTCGCAGCGTCCGCAGGGGACCGCCTCGGGATCGTCCAGGCAGCGGCGGAGGAACTCCATCCGGCAGGTGGCCGTCGTCGCGTACTCCACCATGGTCTTCTGCTCGTTCGCCCGGGCCTCGGCGACCCGGCGCAGGCGGGCGGTGTCATACGTCCACGACTCGCCGGTGGAAAGCCAGCCGCCCCGGGTCCGCCGGACGGCGCCGTCCACGTCGAGCACCTTGAGCATCAGCTCCAGCCGGTTGCGGCGCAGGTCGACCAGCGGCTCCAGGGCCTGGGTGGAGAGCGGGCGCTCCGGCGAGAGCTGGGCCAGCACGGCGCGCACCTGCTCCTCGGGCGGGAACGCGAGCGAGGCGAAGTAACGCCAGATCGCGGCGTCCTCCGGGCCCGGGAGTAGCACCACCTCGGCGTGCTCGACGGCGCGCCCGGCCCGGCCGACCTGCTGGTAATACGCGATCGGAGAGGGTGGCGCACCGAGGTGCACGACGAAGCCGAGGTCGGGCTTGTCGAAGCCCATCCCGAGCGCCGAGGTCGCCACCAGCGCCTTGATCTTGTTGTCCAGCAGGTCCTGCTCGGCGGCGCGGCGCTCCGCGTCCTCCACCTGTCCCGTGTACGACGCCACGGCGAACCCGCGCGACCGCAGGAAGTCGGCCGTCTCGCTGGCCGCCGCGACGGTGAGCGTGTAGACGATGCCGGAGCCGGGCAGCCGTTCCAGGTGGTCGGCGAGCCAGGCCAGCCGGGTGGCCGGATCGGGCAGCCGCAGCACGGCGAGGCGCAGCGAGTCACGGTCCAGCGGCCCGCGCAGCACGAGCGCGTCGCCCAGCTGGTCGGCGACGTCGGCGGTGACCCGCGCGTTCGCCGTGGCGGTGGTGGCCAGCACCGGGGTGCGGCCCGGCAGCCCGGCCAGGAACGTGCGCAGGCGGCGGTAGTCGGGACGGAAGTCGTGTCCCCAGTCCGAGACGCAGTGCGCCTCGTCGACCACGAGCAGGCCGGTGCCGTGCGCCAGGCCGGGCAGCACGTTGTCGCGGAAGTCCGGATTGTTCAGCCGCTCGGGGCTGATCAGCAGCACGTCGACCTCGCCGGCCCGGATCTCCGCCTCGATCAGCGACCACTCGTCGAGGTTGGCCGAGTTGATCGTGCGGGCCCGGATGCCGGCCCGGGCCGCCGCCTCCACCTGGTTGCGCATCAGCGCGAGCAGCGGCGACACGATCACCGTGGGGCCGGCCGAGCCGCCCGCCCGGAGCAGCGCGGTGGCGACGAAGTAGACCGCCGACTTGCCCCAGCCGGTGCGCTGCACGCAGAGCACCCGCCGCCGGTCCACGACGAGCGCCTCGATGGCCCGCCACTGGTCCTCGCGCAGCCTCGCGTGCTCACCGGCCAGCCGGCGCAGCACCGCCTCGGCGCGCTCCCGCACTTGCTCCCGTTCCTCGTCCACCCGGCATGTCTACCAGCCACCACCGACAGAACCCGCGTCATCCACAGACCGGCCGTCGCGGACCGAACCGGAGTTATCCACAGCCGGGATCCCCGGGAGATGAAAGGCTCGGCGGCATGGGCACAACGATCGCCGAGAAGTTGCTGATCAAGCCGAACTCCACCGTCTGGCTCAACGAGCCGGCCCGGTTGCCGCTGCTCACGCCGATGCCGGAGGGCGTACGGGAGACCGGAACGCTGGCCACCGCCGGTACCGCGGTGCTCTTCGTGGAGAGCGCGGACGGCGTACGCCGGCAGCTCACCGAGCACCGGGCCGACCTGGACAAGCCGGGCGCCTTCTGGATCGCCTATCCGAAGGGCAACCAGGCGGACGTCAACCGGGACACGCTGTGGCCGATCGTGGCCGATTTCGACATGCGCCCGTGCGGCCAGGTCGCCATCGACGACCGCTGGTCGGGCCTGCGTTTCCGCACCAACCGCCCCGGCGAGGGCCCCTTCACCGGAGCCGGCGCCTGAAAACCGGCGCCTCATCAAGCCGGCGCCTCACCAGAGCCCGCGTCTCACCAGAGCCGGTGTCTCACAGAGCCAGCGAGAAGCCGCCCGACCGTTTCGCCGGCGGGGTGGCCTGGCGGCCCAGCGGAGGCGGGGTCTTCCGGACGTTCTCCCCCGGTCTGCCGGGAGCCGTACGCTTCGGCTTGCGGGCCGGCCTGCGCTCCTCGGCCGAGGCCGCGGTCCTGCGCTCCTCCGCCGAGGCCGCCGATCCCCGTTCCTCGGCCGCCGCGGCGCTGACCGAGGAGTCGGTCTTCACCAGCGGCGGACTCGTCGTGCCGAGCACCTCGGCCCGGCACGGGTGACCGTCGAGCCGGAAGCTCAGCGGCAGCGGGTTCCGTTGGCGGTACCCGCCGCGGAGCAGGACCGTACGCCCACCACCCCGACCGTGCACCACGATCCGCCGTCCGTGCTGGGTGACCGATTTCGGCGACCGGGAGAGCCGCTGCGACCCGGGGTAGGCGAACTCCATCCGCCAGCCCTCCGGCACCCCGGTCGCGGCGACCGTCAGCCGTGCCTCGAAGGCCGTGCCGGAGTCCCGCTCCACCTGGTACCGCACCTCGCAGCGCACCCGCTGGACCGTCTCCCCGACCGGACCCGGATCGGCGGCGGCCGCGCGGGCCCGGTCGCCCTCCTCGACCTCCCGCTTGGCCGACCAGCTCAGCGCGGTCGCGGCGGCCAGGATGACGGTGACGACGGCGGCGTACGTGGAGAGACCGCGCCGCGCACGAGCGGAGGGTGACCGACTCGCCATACGGCGACCCACGAAGAGGCCGCCGCCGAGTGGCCGGACCGCGCCGAGCCGCAGCGCCGAGCCGAGTCTGAGCCCGGCCCGGAGCCGCGCCGAGCCGATCCGGGTGGTCGACTCGGTCCCCCGGCGCCGGCCCCAGCGACCGCGTCCGCCCCAACGACCGCGTCCGCCCATCGAGGCGAGGACCGGCACGACGCCCCGGGCGGCCGGGATCGACGGGCTCTCGTCCGGCCGCAGTGGCGGGATGATCGCCCGGAGCCCGATGGTGGCGGCCATCGAACGCGCGATCTCGGCGGCGGGCGGGCGCGCGGCCGGGTCCTTGTCCAGGCAGCGCAGGCAGAGTTCGCCCACCGCGGGCGGCATCCCGGGCAGCTCCGGGATCGGCGCGGGATCGGCGTAGAGGTGCGCGCGCAGCGCCTCGGCTGTGCTCTCGGCGGGCCACGGCATCCGGCCGGTGAGGGCGCGGTAGAGGAGCAGCCCGAGCGCGTAGACGTCGGTGGCGGGCGAGACCGGGGCGCCGCCGAGGCGTTCCGGCGCGAGGTACGCGGGCGTGCCGAGCAGGCTGCCGTCCGGCCCGGCGTCGCGCTGCCCGACCACCGCGGAGATCCCGAAGTCGACGACCTTGGCACCGGCCCCGGTCAGCATCACGTTCGCCGGGGTGACGTCGCGGTGCACCAGGCCGCGCGCGTGCGCGGTGGCCAGCGCGGACGCCACCTCCGCGGCGACCAGCACGGCCTCCCGCCAGTCGAGCGAGCCCTGCCGGCCGATCCGCGCGCCGACCGACTCGCCGTCGTTCAGCTCCATGACGACGTACGGAACGGTGAGTTCGTCGGTGAGCCGGGTCTCCCCGAAATCGTATATTCCGGTTATATGAGGATGGCAGAGCCGGGCAGCCGCCAGCGCCTCCTGCCGCAGCCGATCCCGGAACGTGCGGTCCTCGGCCAGCTCCGGCGAGAGCACCTTGACGGCCACGTCCCGCCCCAGCGTCTCGTCGTATCCGCGCCAGACCACCGACATGCCCCCGGTGCCCAGCTTCTCGACGAGCCGGTACCGCCCGGCGATGCGGAGCGATCCGTCCTGACCGTTTCGCGCCGTCCGCCCCATACGCCGATTCTCGCCCGCCCGGCTCACCCACCGATGCCGCACCCGAAAATCTCTTCTCCGGTACGCGCTCCCCCGCCCCACCCGCACATCCCCGCCCCGCCTCCGCGCAGCGCGAGCTGCCCTGCCCACTCCCCCACCTGCCGCGCCACCAGCCCTTGGCTGGCGCTGAGGGGTGTCTAAGCGGAGCGAGACACCCCTCAGCGCCAGCCAGAACCGGGAGCGCGGCACTACGGTGAGTAGGCACGGGCCTCGCGGCGACGTCGCGTGGGCACGCCCGGGGACGACGGGGTCAGCCGGCGAGGAGCTGGTCGACCGGGGCGTAGTCGTCGGTGAGGACGTGGGCGGAGCCGACGAACGCGGTCAGGGCGGCGTCGGTGATCAGCTCGGCGGGCGAGGTGAGGCCGGTGAGGGCGGTACGGATCGCGGAGACCGGCAGCGGCGACCGGGAGGCGACGATGACGAAGTTGGAGCCGGCCGCACCGGCCAGCGCGTCGGGCGGGGCGATCAGCGCGACGTGCGGGAAGACCGCCGCGACCGTGGCCACCTCGGCGCGGATGAAGCGGTTCGGCGGGTAGTCGATCACGTTCTGGGTGTAGACCCCGGACGGGCGCAGCACCCGGGACACGTCCGCCGCCATCTCCCGGGTGGCCAGGTGCCACGGGACCACCAGATAGCCGAACGCGTCGCCGATCACCAGGTCGTACGCCGCCGAGGGCTGCGCCGCCACGCCGACCCGCGCGTCGCCCACCCGGACCCGTAGGTCGTCGCCGGTGACCAGGCCGAGCGAGCGCCGGTCCAGCTCGACCAGCCCGCCGTCCAGCTCCAGGACCAGCTGGTCGCTGCCGGGACGGGTGGCCCGCAGGTACCCCGGCATGGTGAACCCGCCGCCGCCCACGTGCAGCGCGTCCACCGGTTCGCCCGCCGGCCGGAACGCGTCGGCGATCGCGCCGAGCCACTGGACGTACTCGAACTCCAGGTACCGCGGGTCGTTCAGGTCGACGTACGAGTGCCGGGCCGAGTTCAGGATCAGCGTCCGTCCGCCGGCCCGCGCAGGGTCGGACTGCACCTGGGCGCAGTGGTACGCCGTCTCCACGTCGCACGGCGTCGGGGCGGTGACCGCCAGTCCGGAACCGATCAGCCCGACGACGCTCAGCGTGGCCCGTACCCGAAAAGATCTGAAGGAACTCGCGAAAGCCAGGCCGGAGATCGCGAGCAACCCCGCCAGACTGAGAATGATCACGCTGCTCGGCATCGCCGCGACGAGGACGAAGCCGGTGATCAGGGTCGCGGTGATCGCGCCGAGGGTGCCGACGCTGGAGAGCCAGCCGACCACGGTCCCCGCCTCACGCAGGTCGCTGAGCTGTAGCTTGACCACCATCGGCGGGATCGCGGCGAGCACGAACGCGGGCGGGAAGACGGCCATCGCCGCGAGCAGCAGGACCGCCGGGGCCGCGCCGCCGCGCAGGAACTCCCCACCCCAGCGGACCAGCGGCAGTGTCAGGGCGGTGCCGATCGCCGCGATGATCAGCGCCGGGCCGATCAGCCGTCGCGGGTCCACTCTGTCCGCCAGGCGCCCGCCGAGCCAGGCACCGTACGCGATCGCCGCGAGCGAGACCCCGATGACCGAGCTGCTCACCTGCAGGGTGACCCCGACATACGGTCCGACCAGGCGCAGCGCCACGATCTCCAGGACCAGCACGGCGCCGCTGGAGCCGAAGGC
Source organism: Actinoplanes sp. NPDC051851 (assembly GCF_040681165.1). Taxonomy (NCBI): domain Bacteria; kingdom Bacillati; phylum Actinomycetota; class Actinomycetes; order Micromonosporales; family Micromonosporaceae; genus Actinoplanes; species Actinoplanes sp. NPDC051851. The sequence goes on from NZ_JBFAYF010000038.1 coordinate 26,229, forward strand.
GAGGGCGCAGGCCAGAGTGGGCGACAGTGGCTTCACCGCGCCAGGCTAACCGGGCTCAGAGCATCGAGAGGTGCACGTGGTTGGTGTGCACCACGGACGGGCCACCGCTCGCGCTGTACGCCTTCCAGCCGGTGCTCGGCATCCAGATCTGCTTGTACCAGATCACGTACATCACGCCGAGGGCGTCCGCGTTCTTGACGAAGTACGCCGCGAGCGCGTTGCCGTACGACTTGTCCCCGCCGGTCGCCGCCACGTTCTGGAAGCCGCTCGCGTTGGCCGAGAAGTCGCAGGCCCGGCCCTTGGGGTGCTCGCCGGAGGAGCGGGAACTCCAGCAGACCGTGTAGCGCTTGAAGCCGTCCGCCCGGGCCTCCTGGTACGCGTGCAGCGTCCGCGGCGTGATGCACCCGGTGGAGGTCGGGTCGTTGATCGAGCAGGACTCCTTGGGCCAGGAGCCGTCCGAGTTACGCTCGGCGGGCTCCGCGGCCGGCGAGTCCGGGTCGATGAAGCCGGTGGCCGAACCGCCGCCCACCTCGGCGAGCGCGAGCTCGGCCTCCTTCTTCTTCCGGGCCATCGCGGAGACCTGCTTGCTCTGCTCGTTGATCTCGGCCTTCAGCGCGGACTGGGCCCGCTGCGTGGTGCCGATCAGATCCCTGTACTCGGCGAGCGTGCCGCTGTCCACCTGGGAGAGCATGTCCAGGCTCTGCACCCGCGCCATGAAGCTGTCCGGCGAGGCGCTGTTGAGCAGCAGGCTCAGCGAGGTGACCCGGCCCATCTGGTACGACCGGTTCGCCACCTCGCTCACCCGCGCGGTCAGCGTGGTCGCCTTGCCCTGGGTGGTCTTGAGCGCCGCGGTGAGCTGGGTCTGCCGCTTCTTGGAGGCGGCCAGCTTGGTCTTCGCGGTGTCGTAGCCCTTGGCCGCGGTCTCCAGAGCGGCACGCAGCTTCTTGGTGCCGCCCTCGGGGTCGGCCGCCGAGGCGGGTGACGAGGACACCACGAGAGCCGTCGTCACCACCGCGACGACGAGCGCGAGCAGGGCGGTGCACCGGCGCGGAAGATCGGCCGCCACGGAAACCTCCAAGTCGTGAGCGCCGGTACTTTACCGTGCCGGACCTGGAGTTCGGGAGATCGATCAGGTGGCCGAATATCCACCGTCGACGAAGAGTGTCTGACCGGTTACTGCCTGACTTGCCGAACTCGCCAGATAAACGACACATCCGGCGAAGTCCTCGGGAACCCCATTGCGGCCGATCATGGTCCGGGCGGCGTGTGCGGCCACCTTCGCGGGATCACCGAAGACCGGTTCGGTGAGCGGGGTGTGCACCACGCCCGGCGCGATCGCGTTGCAGCAGACTCCCCGTGACGACCAGGCTTCGGCCTGCGACCGGGTGAGCCCGACCAGCCCGGCCTTGGCCGCACCGTAGGCACCGCTGTTGCCGTACGCCCGGAACGCCTGCTGCGAGACCACGTTGACGATCCGGCCCCAGCCGCGCTCGGCCATCGCCGGCCCGAACGCCTGCCCGAGCACGAACGGGGCGGTCAGGTTCGCCGCGAGTGTGATGTCCCACACATCGTCGCCGAGTTCGTCCATCGGAGGGCGCAGGTTCACCGCCGCGGAGTTCACCAGGATGTCGGGGTGCCCGTACCCGGAGACGATCGCATCGACCGCGGCGTTCGTCGCTGCCCGGTCCGCGAGATCGGCGGTGATCGCGCCGGCCTCGGCACCGTATCCGCGCAGCTCCTTGACCACCTCGGCCAGCGGGGCCGCGCGCCGGGCGACCAGGACGACGCGCGCCCCGGCCCGGCCCAGCGCCAGGGCCATCTCCCGGCCGATCCCGGAGCTGCCGCCGGTCACCACCGCGGTGCGGCCGCTCAGACCGAAGAGCTCATCGAGGTACGACGTCACTGCGGCGGCCCCTCCGGGAAAACGGTGTCACGGACGGTTCGCCAGATCTCCTCGTTCGCGGCGACCAGCAGGCCACGCTGATGATCGACCGGCTGGTAGTCGGCGCCGTCGAAGTGCTTGGAGACGCCGCCGGACTCGCGGACGATCAGCGATCCGGGCGCGTGGTCCCAGGGCAGGATCCGCCAGAACATCGCGAACTGCTGCTCGTCGGTGGCGACCGCCGGATACTCGTAACCCGCGCAGTGCCGGCCCGCCGTGTACCCGCCCAGCGCCGACCCGTGCGCGTGGACCTGGTCGCGCACGTCCGCCGGGAAGTACCGGTGGGCGATCACACCCTGCAGGCCGGCCGCGCCGGGATCGTCGGTCCGGGTCTTCACCCGCAGCCCGTTCCTATACGCCCCCGAACCGAGCTCGGCCACCGTCAGGGCGTCCGCGATCACGTCGAGGATCCAGGCGGCCGTGGTCTCGCCGTCCTGGACCAGGGCGACCATCACGCAGAACGGCGCGCGGCCGGCGGCGAAGTTGTTCGTCCCGTCCACCGGGTCGACGATCCACACCGCACCGCCCTCGCCGATCCGGTCACGCAGCGCGGGATCGGCGGCGACACCCTCCTCGCCGACCACCGCCGAGCCGGGCAGCAACGCGGTGAGTCCCCGGGTCAGCGCCCGCTCGGACTCCTGGTCGGCGATGGTGACCGTGTCACCGGGGCCCTTCTGGTGCACCTCGTCGGCGGCGAGACGCTGGTAGCGCGGGAGGATGACGGTCTGCGCGACCTCACGGATCAGATCCGATACTTGATCAAGCACGCGGCGGCAGCTTCACGACGCTGACGAAGAACTCGTCGATCTGGCGGATCACGGCGATGAAGCGCTCGAAGTCCACCGGCTTGGTCACGTACGCGTTCGCGTGCAGCTGGTAGCTGCGCAGGATGTCCTCGTCGGCCGAGGAGGTGGTGAGCACCACCACCGGGATCCGGCCCAGGTCGTCGTCCTTCTTGATCTCCTCGAGCACCTCGCGCCCGTCGCGGCGCGGCAGGTTGAGGTCGAGCAGGATCAGGTCGGGGCGGACCGCGCTCGCGTACTGGCCCTCGCGGCGCAGGTAGGCCAGCGCCTCGGCTCCGTCGGAGACGACGTTGAGCTTGTTGCGGACCTTGTGCTCCTCGAACGCTTCCTGAGTCATCAGGACGTCACCGGGGTCGTCCTCGACCAGCAGCACCTCGATCGGAGTACCACTCTCGCGCTCGATGCTCATGCCCCCACCACCTCTCGCTTCTCGTGCTCCTCGCCGGGCTCGTCCACTCCGACCAGCACCGGGAGCGTGAACCAGATGGACGCTCCCGGAGAGACGTCGACGTCCAGCCAGATCCGCCCGCCATGGTATTCGACGATCTTCTTGACGATCGCGAGTCCGATCCCGGTCCCCTCGTACGCGTCCCGAGCGTGCAATCGCTGGAAGATCACGAATACCTTGTCGGCGAACTCGGCCTCGATCCCGATGCCGTTGTCCCGGACGTTGAACTTCCACTCCTTGCCGTCGCGCTCCGCGGTGATCGTCACCTGCGGTGGCACGTCCGGTCGGCGGAACTTCAGCGAGTTGCCGACCAGGTTGACGAAGAGCGCACTGAGCAGCGGCTCCTCGCCCTCCACAGTGGGCAGGCCGGCCCAGGTGATGGTGGCGTCATCGCCGGCCCGGGACTCCAGCTGCGACGTCACGTCGGTCAGCAGCCGGTCGAGGTCCACCTCGGTGAACCCGGCCGTGAGACGCCCGATCCGGGAGAACGCGAGCAGATCGTTGATCAGCCGCTGCATGCGCTGGGCGCCGTCGACCGCGAACGCGATGTACTGGTCGGCGCGCTCGTCCATCTGTCCGGCGTACCGGCGCTGGAGCAGCTGGCAGAAGCTGGCCACCTTGCGCAACGGCTCCTGCAGGTCGTGCGAGGCGACGTAGGCGAACTGCTCCAGGTCCCGGTTGGAACGGGTCAGCTCCTCGGCCTGGCTCTTCAGCTGATCGTTGATCCACTCCACCTGCTGCCGGGCGTCCCGGACCTCGGAGAGCTCGTTGGCGATCTGCCGGCGCATCCCGTCGACGTCCCCGGCGAGCCCGACCAGCTCGGGCGAGCCGCTGAGGCTCTCGATGTGCCGCTCGTAGTCGCCGTCCGCGACCTTGCGCACCTCGGCGGCGAGCGTCACGATCGGGCGGCTGACCAGCCGGTCCAGCAGGATCAGCAGGAACGCGCCGGCCAGCACGATGATCACCGCGGCCACGATCAGGATGACCACCAGGGTCTGGCTGGAGTCCTTGGCCGCGTCCGCGCTCGCCTGCCGCAACGTCGAGATGTGCGTCTGCATCACGTCGATCGCGGCGCGCAGCCGGTCGAACTCGCCGGTGTCACCGGCCGCCACCTCGGCCCGCCCGGCCTCCGCGCCCTCGGTCCGGATGGTGGTGATCACCGGCTCGGCGACGTCCCGGTGCCAGGCGTCGATCCGGCTCTTCACGTCCTCCAGCGAGGTCCGGATGTCGGTGTCGTCCGACGTCAGGAAACCCTCGATCCGGGCGATCTGCGTGTTCTCGTCGATCAGGCCGTCGTTGTACGGCGTGAGGTTGTCCTCGCGCCCGGTGATCGCGAAGCCGCGGATGCCGGTCTCCTGATCGACCAGTGCGGTCTTCAGCTGCTCGCCCGCGGCCCGCATCGGGCTCGCCCGGTTGAGCACGTCGTCGAGCTGACGGTTGTGCGCGGCCGCGGTGACCGCGGCGAAGACACCGAGGCCGCCGAGCACGACGCCGAGCACGGCGCAGAGGGCGGCGATCCGGCCACGCAGACTCCAGGACCGGACGCTCAGGGCGCTCACCGGCCACTCCCCCGGGAGATCAGCAGCATCGCCACGTCGTCGGTGAGCGGGCCGCCGTTGTCCTGGTCGGCACGGGCCACCAGCCACGGCGGCAGATCGGGCAGCGGCACCCGGCGGGCGGCCGGCTCGTCCAGCAGCTTGCAGAGGCCGTCGACGTCGAGGCGCTCCTCGCCGACGCCGGTGTGTCCTTCGATCAGGCCGTCGGTATACATCAACAGGGACCAGTCATGGCCGGTGAACTCCAGCTCGGTAGCGGGTGTAGGGGTGGGACGTACCCCGAGCACGATCCCGGTACGCGCGCGGACGGGAGCCGCGTGGCCACCGGCGAGCAGAACGGGCGGCGGATGGCCGGCCAGGCGGACGGTCGCGCGGTTGCCGGGCAGGTCGATGGTGACCGCAGCGACCGTGGCGAAGACCTCACGCGCCCGCCGCTCCGACATCAACACCTGTTCCAGCGCGGACAGCACCTGCTCCTCGGGCACGCCGGCCAGCACGAGAGCACGCCAGGCGACGCGGAGCTCGACCCCGAGCGCCGCCTCGTCCACACCGTGTCCACAGACGTCGCCGACGATCACGTGCAGCCGGTCCTCGCCGATCTGCACCACGTCGAAGAAGTCGCCGCCGAGCAGGCCGAGCGCCCGTCCCGAGCGGTAGAACGTCTCCACCGTCACCTGATCGGTCTGCATCAGCGGCTTCGGCAGCAGGCCGCGCTCCAGGCGGGCCGACTCCGCCTGGCGCAACTCCACCTCGCGCAGCCGGCGGCCGGCCTCGTCGGCCCGCTTCCGCTCGACCGCGTAGCGCAGCGCGCGGGTCAGCAGGACGCCGTCGACCTGGCCCTTGACCAGGTAGTCCTGCGCACCCTCGGCGACCGCCTGGACACCCAGGTGCTCGTCGGAGCGGCCGGTGAGCACGCAGACCGCGGCATTGTCCGCGACCGCGAGCAGCTTGCGGAGCCCGTCGATGCCCTCGGCGTCCGGCAGACCCAGGTCGAGCAGCACGCACTCGATGCCGGCCAGCTGCTGCTGCGCCTCACGCAGCGTGCTCGCCACGGTCAGCTCGAACGGCGCGTCGGCCTCGCTGAGCAGTTCACGGACCAGGAACGCGTCACCCTCGTCGTCCTCGACCAGCAGGATGCGCAGCCGCTGCAGCCGGTTGAGCTCATGCGTGTGGGATGCGAGCGAGCGCTCCGTCATGCCGTTTCCCCACTCGTCGCAGAGGTGACGGGGAAATCGTGTACCACGCGACGCGGTGGCACAACTCCGGTCACCACCTCGTAACCAGGGCTCACGCCGGTCCCTGGTCCCCGTTCGAGGCGACCCGCCGGGCGTGATCAGCGATCACCTGGCCGAGGATGCCGTGCAGGCGTCCGCAGTCCTGACAGTGCAGGTTCTCATCGAGGTGGCGGCCGCCACAACCGACACAGTTCCCGCGATCCTCGGGGTCCCGATAGGACGCCAGGGCCTTGCACATCGCCCGGATCAGATGATCACTGAGCGGGAAGACCTCGTCACCGTGCGCGGTGCGCAAACCGAGCAGGGCGACGGGCTTGGCGTCCGGCTGTGGATCATACGGGGACACCGCGTCGATGAACTCGGCGATGACGGCGGCCGGGTCGAGCGAGGTAGTCACCCCGTCAAGGTTATCCCTCACCGAACCGCGATCTCTCCGGTACCCGCCCGGCGTCCCCCGTGCGATTGAATGGCGTCCATGCGTGACGCCGCACTCACCCGTCCGGTCCGTCGCGGGCTCACCGCGGCGGCGGTCCTCGCCGTCCTCGCTCTTCTCGGCTTCGCCGCGATCAACGCCATCCGGCCGCCGTCTGCCGTCCCCACCTCGGCTCCGGCCTCGGCCTTCAGCGCTTCTCGCGCCTTCTCCCACGTACGCGTGATCGCGGCGCGCCCGCACCCGGTGGGAAGCCCGGCGAACGACGAGGTCCGCGCGTACCTGGTCGACACGCTGCGCGGATTCGGACTCGGCCCCCAGGTGCAGGACACCGTCTCGGCGCAGGGCGGTGAGCTCTCGGCCAGCGCGGGCGGCGTCGGGCTGGCGCACGTGCGCAACGTGATCACGGTGATCCCGGGCAGCGCCTCCACCGGCCGGATCTTCCTGGTCGCGCACTACGACTCGGCGCAGACCGGCCCGGGCGGCAACGACGACGCCGCCGGGGTGGCCGCGATCCTGGAGACCGCCCGCGCGCTGACCAGCGGCGGGAAGCTCCGCAACGACGTGGTGCTGGTGCTCACCGACGCCGAGGAGGCCTGCCTCTGCGGCGCCCAGGCGTTCGTGACGCAGAGCCCGCTCGCGAAGGACGGCGGGGTGGTGCTCAACCTGGAGGCGCGGGGCAGCAGCGGTCCGGCGATCATGTTCGAGACCTCGGACCGGAACGGGAGGCTGGTCGAGGCGTACTCGCACGCGCCCGATCCGGTCGGCACCTCGTTCGCGGTGGAGATCTACCGGCTGCTGCCGAACGACACCGACTTCTCCGCGTTCCGGGCGGCCGCGTTCACCGGGCTGAACTCGGCGTACATCGACGGCGCGGCGGTGTACCACGCCCCGGCCGACACCCCGGAGTCGATGGATCAGGACAGCCTGCAGCACCACGGCGGGAACGCCCTCGCGGTCACCCGGGAGCTGGGCGGCCGGGACCTCTCGGCGCTGCGCGGCGGCGGGGACGCCACCTACTTCCCGGTGCCGGGCCTGCTGGTGCGCTATCCGGGGGCGCTGGTCCGCCCGCTCGCGGTGATCGCGCTGCTCGCGGTCGCCCTGCTGGCCCTCCTGGCCCGGCGGCGGGGCCGGCTGCGCCTGCGGCGGCTCGCGGTCGCCGGGGCCACCGCGCTGATCCCGATCGTCGCCGGGGCGGCGTTCGCGCAGGGTCTCTGGGCACTGCTGACGATCGTCCGGCCGGAGTACGCCGCGCTGCCGATCGACCCGTACCGTCCACTGTGGTACCGCCTCGCCGTGATCGCGCTGGCCGCCCTCGCCGTCCTGCTCTGGTACGCCCTCCTCCGCCGCCGGCTGGGCCCGGTCACCATGGCCACGGCGGGCCTCGGGTGGCTGGCCGTGCTCGGCGCGGTGCTCTCCGCGGTCACGCCCGGTGGGGCGTACCTGGCCACGCTGCCCGCGCTGGCCGGCGCCCTCACCGGGCTGCTCGCGCTCCATCTGCGCGGCCCCGTCGCGGCTGTAGCGATCACGCTGGGCTCGGCGGTGGCCGTGGTGATCCTGGTGCCGACGGTCTGGATGCTCTTCCCGGCGCTCGGCATGAAGCTGGCGGCCGCCGGTGCGTTCCTGACCGTGCTGCTCGGCTTCGCGACACTGCCGGTGATCGACCTGATCCACCCGTCGGCCGAGCCGGTCCAGGGTCTCGGGGCGGCCCGGGCCCGCCGTCGCGGGGTGTTCCCCTCGCTGGTGGCCGCGCTGACCGCGCTCGCCTGCACGATCGCCGGACTCGCCGTGGACCGTTCCGACGCGGCCCACCCGTCGCTGACCCACCTCATGTACGCCCTGGACGCCGACACGAACACCGCCCGCTGGCTGAGCGCCGAGGCGAGCACCCAGGAGTGGACCTCGCAGTACGTCTCCGGCGGCCCGGTCGCGGTCGGCGACACACTGCCCGCCTTCGGCGACGAGAAGCTGCGGGTCGGCCCGGCCCAGGCCGCGGCCCTCCCGGCACCGGTGATCACCGTCGTCTCGGACCACGTCACGCCCGAGGGCCGGGAGCTGAAGCTACTGCTCACCCCGCAGCGCACGGTCCGGTTCGTCACCCTGCACGTGGCCGCCACGAGTACGGTCAGTAGGGCCGTGGTCGGCGGGCAGAGCGTGCCGGCCGACCGGAGCGCCGGTCACGGCTGGGGCTTCGGGTTCGTCTTCCACGCCCCGCCCACGACCGGCGTCGAGATCACGCTGGTCGTCGACGGCAGCGCCCCGGTGGAGTTCCGGACCATGGACGCCAGCGACGACGTGACCGCCATGCCCGGTTTCCAGGCCCGGCCGCCCGGCGTCGGCGTCCTCGGCTCGCACAGCAGCGAGATGGTCGCCGTGGCGAAGACGTACACCCTCTGACGCACGGGCTAGCGTCCCCGGCCGCGGCGGCCCTGCGGTGCGTCGAAGCGGAAGTGGATGAAGAGACGGCCCCAGTTGTCGCCGTCCTTCTCCACCCGGTGGTAGAGCTGCTTGATCTCCTTCTGGTCGAGGAAGCGGAGCACCTTCTTCTTCAGGGCGCCGCTCCCCTTCCCGGGGATGATCTCGACGAGCGTGGCCTTCTTCTGCACGGCCTCGTCGATGATCCCGCGCAGCGCGCGGTCGATCTCGTGGCCCTTGTTGAAGATGTCGTGCAGGTCCAGCTTCAGCTTCATGCCGGAACCCTATGCCGCGCCGGACTTGCCGAGCCAGGTCTCCACCCGGCGCAGCGCGTCCTGATAGTCGGGCTGCTGCTTCATCGCGACGGCCAGCCGCAGATGCGGCAGCGCCTCACGGAACCGGCCGGCCCGCTCCAGGGTCCGGCCGAGCACGTGGTGCGCGTAGTGGTCCGAGGGATCGTGGTCGATCAGCACCCGGAGCTGCGCCTCCGCGCCGTTCAGCTGGGCCGAGTTGAAGTAGGCCCGGGCCAGCAGCTGCCGGACCGCGGTGTTGTGCGGCTCGGCCTCGACTATCGGCTCGAGCATGCGAGCGGCACCGAGCGGGTCGCCGGACTCGAAGGTGAAAGTGGCCCTGCGGTACTCCTCGAGAAGATCCACGTGCAGCTCCCCACGCTCGCGCCGCCGACAATGACCAACGCTTGCACAACATCGAGCCGACAGCGAGTGTTCCGTCACCTCAAGGTTGGCGACAAACCTCCGCAAACCGCAACCAGCTCGACAGAGAATGCCGGGGTGGGGGACTTCCCGATCAACCTGGTGTCCGCTCCGGCCCGCTTCCGGGTCGGCCGCTTCCGCGCCTCGTTCGCCGGGATCGTCACGCTCGCCGCCTGCCTGACCCTCGCCGGGCCGCACGCGCCGGAACGGCCCGAGCCCGCCGCCTCCGCGATCGCCGGGTTCGCCGGGGTCCCGTCGCCGCCCGAGGTCACGTCCTGGGCGCCCGCACCGATCACCCGGCACGGGCTGCGAACCCTGGCCACCACCGACGGCACCACGTTCGCCCTGCACACGGTCGGCGGCGAACGCACCTTCCTGCCCGGCATCAACCTGGGCAGCACCACCCCGGGCTTCCAGCCGGGCGAGTTCTCGATCACCGCGGAGCAGTACCGGCGCTGGCTGGCCGCGATCGGCCGGCTGGGCATCCGCGTGGTGCGGATCTACACGATCCATCCCCCGGCGTTCTACCGGGAGCTGGCCCGGTACGACCGGGGCCACCCGGACAGCCCTCTCTACCTCTTCCAAGGCGTGTCTCCCGACGGCGCGTACGGAAGGAAGGGTGTGAACGGAACGTTCCGCGGCGAACTCAGGGACGCGTCGGCCGCGGTCATGGGCGACCTGCGCCGCGAGCCCACCGCGGGCCGCGCGAGCGGGGTGTGGGACACCGACGTCACGCCCTGGCTGGCCGGCTGGATCATCGGCCTCGAGCTGAGCCCCGGCCAGGAGGTGACCGCTGCGACCGCCGTGACCGGTGAGTACTTCCGGTCGGCGGAGGAGGCCACACCCACCGAGCGGTGGCTCGCCGCCCGGATGGACGACCTCACCGGTGCCTCGCTGGTCGTACGGATCCCCTGGGCACTCCTCGGGTTCGCGGACCCGTCCGCGCACCGGGTGCTCGTGCCGGAACCTGCTGACGATGGCCTGTCCCGGCCCGGCACCCGGTACACAGCCGGGCTGTCCCTATCCCTGTCGGCGACCGCCACGACCCAGCGGCTGGGCGCGGTGACCTGGCCGTCGTGGAACCGTGCCGACTACACCGAGCGCTTGAAGCCCGGCGTCCTGGAGTTCCGCGACGCCGCCCTGGAGACCGTCGACTAGGTCTCCCGGAGTCGCGCCGGGACGTCGGCGAGGATGGCCGAGCTCCACATCGTGTCGACGGCGCTCACCGTGGCGAAACCCACAGACTCGCTGGCGCCCAGTCGCGTGGCGGCCGGAGTGCCCGGGCCCAGCACGGTGGCCATCGCGAGAGCCGCCGCGACGGCGCCCAGGCCGGCCCGCCTGCCCCAGATGATCGAGCGCTTGTTCCAGGTCGTAGAGTGGTCGGTCCGCGCCGCTGGACGAGTCGTACCGGCGAATGCCTCAACAGCCATAACAGTCATGCCGATGACACTGACGGTGCAAAGTGTCAGGCTCCTGTGCGGCGAACTTGACGTTCCTGTGCGCCATAGTCACAGCTGCCGCACAGGAAACGAAAAGCGGGCGCAGAGCGTCGCCCAGCACAGTGGGGGCATGACGATGGCGAACGCAGACTCCAGCACCGAACTCCGGCGGCCCGACGGGACGCCGGTCCGCGTACTTGTCGTGGACGACGAGCCGACGCTGGCCGAGCTGCTCTCGATGGCACTGCGCTACGAGGGCTGGGAGGTCAAGAGCGCGGGCGACGGGCTCACCGCGGTGCGTACGGCCCGGGACTTCCGCCCGGACGCCGTCATCCTGGACATGATGCTCCCGGACATCGACGGGCTGGAGGTGCTGCGGCGGCTTCGTGGCGAGGCGCCCGAGGTGCCGGTGCTCTTCCTGACCGCGAAGGACTCGGTCGAGGACCGGATCACCGGTCTGACCGCGGGCGGCGACGACTACGTGACGAAGCCGTTCAGCCTGGAGGAGGTGGTGGCCCGGCTGCGCGGTCTGATGCGCCGGATGGGGCACGCGCCGATGCGTACCGAGTCGCAGCTCGTCGTCGGCGACCTGACCCTGGACGAGGACTCGCACGAGGTGCGCCGCGGCGGTGACCTGGTCACGCTGACCGCTACCGAGTTCGAGCTGCTGCGCTACCTGATGCGCAACCCGCGCCGGGTGCTGAGCAAGCCGCAGATCCTGGACCGGGTCTGGAACTACGACTTCGGCGGACAGGCCAACGTCGTGGAGTTGTACATCTCGTATCTGCGGAAGAAGATCGATGCAGGCCGCGCGCCGATGATCCACACCATGCGCGGGGCCGGCTACGTCCTCAAGCCCGCGGACTGAAGGCAGCGTCGTCGACATGGCCCTGAAACACCGAGCCCGCTGGCGGAGCCCCGCGGGCTGGTCGCTGCGCGCCCGGCTGGTCGCCAGCATGATCGCCCTGCTCGCTGTGCTGGGCCTCGTCGTCGGCGGCACCGCCGAGCTCTACCTGCGCCAATCCCTGTACGGCCAGCTGAACGACAAGCTGGCCGAGGCCCGCATACAGTTCACCGAGGGCCGGAACAGCAAGCAGGGCCCGAGTCAGGAACCCGGTAACAGCCAGGGCGGTCCGTCCGGCTTCTCCGGGAGCTTCCTGAAGTCGAAGAACCCGCCGCCGAACGTTCCGCTCTACTCGATCATGGTGGCGCTCGACTCGTCGGGCACCGTGGTCTCCGGTGGCATGGTCGACTACCCGGACGAGACGACCACCTCCGACGACGGGCCACCGGCCAACAACGAGTACCAGGATCTGACCGCGGCCCAGCTCACCGCGCTGAAGGAAGCCACGGTCAACGGCGACGAGACCGACATCACCGTGGACGACCTCGGCGACTACCGGGTCATCGCCGTGAACGCCACCTCCGGTGGCAGCAACTACACCGTCTACGCGGCGCTGCCGCTGACCGACGTGCACTCCACCCTGCTGCGGGTCGCGCTCTTCACCGGGTGCGTCATCGTCGGTTCGCTGCTGATCGCGGGTTGGGCGGGGGCGCTCATCGTCCGCCGTACGCTCAAACCGCTGAATCGCGTGGCAGCGACCGCGAGCCGGGTCGCCGAGCTGAAGCTGGACCGGGGTGAGGTGCAACTCGCACAGCGAGTGCCCGCCCAGGACACCGACCCGAACACCGAGGTCGGGCAGGTCGGCTCGGCACTGAACCGGATGCTGGACCACATCGGCAGCGCGCTGGAGGCCCGGCACGCCAGCGAGATGCAGGTCCGCCAGTTCGTCGCGGACGCCAGCCACGAGCTGCGCACGCCGCTCGCCGCCATCCGCGGCTACGCCGAGCTGAGCCGCCGCAGCCGCCAGCCGATCCCGGACGAGATCGCCCACGTGCTGGGCCGGGTGGAGTCCGAGGCGAAGCGGATGACCGCGCTCGTCGAGGACCTGCTGCTGCTGGCCCGCCTGGACGCCGGCCGCCCGCTGGCACACGACCCGGTCGACCTGACCATGCTCGCCGTCGACGTGACCAGCGACGCGCACGCCGCCGGGCCGCGCCACTACTGGCAGCTCGACCTGCCGGAGGAGCCGGTCACGGTGATCGGCGACGGCGCCCGCCTGCACCAGGTGGTGGCGAACCTGCTGGCCAACGCGCGAACGCACACCCCGGAGGGCACGACCGTCACGGTCAAGGTCGGCACGGTCCCGAACGCCGCGGTGGTCCAGGTGATCGATAACGGTCCGGGCATCCAGCAGGACCTGGTGCCACACATCTTCGAGCGGTTCGCCCGGGGCGACAGCTCACGGTCCCGTGCCGCGGGCAGCACCGGCCTGGGCCTGTCGATCGTGCACGCGGTGGTCACCTCGCACCGCGGCAAGGTCGGCGTGCAGAGCCGCCCGGGTCAGACGATCTTCACGGTGATGCTGCCCCTCGCACCGCCGCCGGCCGTCCCAACAGTTGAACATCACGCGCCATACATGCCACGGGTGGGCTGATCCGGCTATGCTGGCGGGCGTGTCTCAGACCTGGTCGTTCTATTGGTTTACGAGGCCGGCTCAAGCCGGTGCCTCGGCCATGACCGCATGACCTGAGACACCCCGCCAGAGCCGGCTGAGGCAGCGACATCACGTCGCTGCCTTTTTGTTTGCCCCCAGCAAACCGGCTCTCGTCCAGGGCCGGTGATGAAGGAGAGATCACCATGACCGCCCCTGAGGTACAGCGCGTCCGCGACCAGCGCATCGAGAAGGTCGTCCCGCTGATGAGCCCGGCGCTGCTGCACCACGAGCTGCCGCTCACCGCAGAGCTCCACGACACCGTCCTGGCCGGCCGCAAGCAGGTCGAGGACGTCCTGAACGGCCGAGATCAACGGCTGATCGCCGTGGTCGGCCCGTGTTCGGTGCACGACCCGGAGGCCGCCGCCGAGTACGCCGCCCTGCTGCAGAAGGAGGCCGAGCGGCTCAGCCAGGACCTGCTGATCGTGATGCGGGTGTACTTCGAGAAGCCGCGCTCCACGGTCGGATGGAAGGGCCTGATCATGGACCCGGGCCTGGACGGCACCGGCGATGTCGGTGCCGGCCTGCGGATCGCCCGCAAGCTGCTGCTCGAGGTGGTCGGCCGGGGCCTGCCGGTCGCCGTCGAGTTCCTCGACCCGATCACCCCGCAGTACATCGCGGACACCGTGGCCTGGGGTGCGATCGGCGCCCGTACGGTCGAGTCCCAGGTGCACCGCCAGCTCTCCTCCGGGCTGTCGATGCCGATCGGCATGAAGAACCGCCCCGACGGCAGCGTCTCCACCGCGGTCGACGCGATCCAGGCCGCCTCGGTGCCGCACGTCTTCCCCGGCATCGACTACTCCGGCACCCCGGCGATCCTGCACACCACCGGCAACCCGGACTGCCACCTGGTGCTGCGCGGCGGTGGCGGCCGGCCGAACTACAGCGCCGCGGACGTGGAGGCGTCGATGGCGCTGCTGCGCAAGGCCGGGCTGCCCGAGCGCCTGGTGATCGACTGTTCGCACGGCAACAGCGGCAAGGACCACAACCGGCAGCCGATCGTGGCCGAGGACATCGCCCAGCAGATGGAGGCCGGGCAGCACGGGATCAGCGGCGTGATGCTGGAGAGCTTCCTGGTTCCCGGGCGGCAGGAGCTGGGCGACGATCTCACGTACGGCCAGTCGGTCACCGACGCGTGCATGGGCTGGGACGCGACCGTCTCGGTGCTGGAGCGGCTCGCCACCGCCTCGGCCAAGCGCCGCGCTCTCTGACGACCCCTTCAGGTACTGCTGCGCCACTGTTAACCCGGGCGCAGCAGTACTCACAGGGACCACACAGCGACGACACAAGAGTGCGACAGGACTGGTGTAAATAGTTCATCCAGTACGATTCCGCCAGCTCTGTGGGAGACCCTCGATGACCTCGAAGTCGTCAGCTGCGGAGAACGAGCCGCCGGAGTCGACGGACAGCTCCACACCCGTCGCCTCCACCGGCTCCGCCTCCCCCGAGCCGCTCGCCGCGGCCGAACCGGCCACCGCTGCCACCGACTCGGCCACTGCCGTCGCTCTCGCCGAGCGCCCCGTGGTCATCGAGAAGGCGGCCGCGGTCGACGCGGAGCACCCGGTCGAGACCACTCCTCCCCCGCCGGACCGCACCGGCTACCGGCGCTGGCTGCTCGGGCGCAACGACAAGCCCTGGGTACGCCCCTCCCTCCTCGCCCTCCTGCTGCTCACCGGCATCCTCTACATCTGGGGCCTCGGCGAGTCCGGCTGGGCCAACGCGTTCTACTCGGCCGCCGCGCAGGCCGGCTCGGCGAGCTGGAAGGCGTTCTTCTACGGCTCCTCGGACGCGGCGAACGCGATCACCGTCGACAAGACGCCCGCCGCTCTCTGGATCATGGCGATCTCGGTCCGGATCTTCGGGCTCAGCTCCTGGAGCATCCTGGTCCCGCAGGCACTGCTCGGCGTCGCCACCACCGGCCTGCTCTTCGCGACCGTACGCCGCGCGTTCGGCCCGGCCGCCGGTCTGCTCGCCGGCGCGATCTCGGCGCTGACCCCGGTCGCCGTGCTGATGTTCCGGTTCAACAACCCGGACGCGCTCCTGGTCCTGCTGATGGTGGCCGGTGTCTACGCCACCCTGCGGGCCGTGGAGACCGGCTCGACCCGGTGGATCGTCCTGGTCGGCGTCTTCGTCGGCTTCGGCTTCCTCACCAAGATGCTGCAGGCCCTGCTGGTCGTCCCGGCGTACGGCCTGGCCTACCTGATCGCCGGCCCGCCGAAGCTGGGCAAACGGATCTGGCAGCTGCTCCTCGCCCTCGTCGCCCTGATCGTCTCGGCCGGGTGGTACATCGCGATCGTCGAGCTGGTGCCCGCCTCGGCACGGCCGTACATCGGTGGCTCGCAGAACAACAGCCTGCTGGAGCTCGCCCTCGGCTACAACGGTCTCGGCCGGCTCAACGGCGAGGAGACCGGCAGCGTCGGCGGCGGCGGCGGTAACGGCGGCGGCACCTGGGGCTCGACCGGCATCGGCCGGCTCTTCGAGAGCGAGCAGGGCGGTCAGATCGCCTGGCTGCTCCCGGCCGCGCTGATCGTGCTGGTCGCCGGCCTGGTGATCACGGCGCGCCGGACGCGTACCGACCTGCAGCGGGCCGGCCTGATCGTCTGGGGCTCCTGGCTGCTGATCACCGGACTGGTCTTCAGCTTCATGCAGGGCATCTTCCACGCGTACTACACGGTGGCGCTGGCTCCGGCGATCGGCGCGACGGTCGCGATGGGCGTCGCCCTGCTCTGGAAGCACCGCGGCAACATCGTCGCGTCGCTCACCCTGGGTGCGACGATCGCGGTCACCGCCTATTGGTCGTACGTCCTCCTCGGCCGCAGTTCGGACTTCCTGCCCTGGCTGCGACTGCCGGTTCTGATCGTCGGCATCGTCGCGGCGGTCGCCGTGGTCGCCTCGTTCCGGCTCTCGCTGCGGCTGGCCACGGTCGCCGCGACGGTGGCGCTCGGCGCGACCCTCGCGGGGCCGGCGGCGTACGCGGTGCAGACCGCGTCCGAAGCGCACACCGGCTCGATCCCGACGGCCGGTCCCAGCACCGGCGGCTTCGGCCGCGGCGGTGGCGGCGGCATGGGCGGCGGCGGTCGCGGCAACCGGGGCGGTGGCGGCGTCCCCGGCGGCGGCCAGAACGGCGGCGGCGGTTTCGGCGGCGGCAACAACCAGGGCGGTGGCGGTTTCCCCGGCGGCGGTGCCCCTGGCGGCAACAACACCCAGAACAACAACACCCAGAACAACAACGCTCAGGGCAACAGCACCCAGGGCAACAGCACCCAGGGCAACAACCAGGGTGGCCCGGGCGGTGGCGGCATGGGTGACGGTGGCGGCATGCGCGGCGGCGGTGGCGGCGGCGCGAGTGGCCTGCTCAACGCCTCGACGGTCAGCGACGAGATGAAGGCGCTGCTGCTCGTGGACGCCGACAGGTACACCTGGGTGGCGGCCGCGGTCGGCTCGCAGAACGCCTCGGGCTACCAGCTCGCCACCGAGAAGCCGGTGATGGCGGTTGGCGGCTTCAACGGCACCGACCCGGCACCGACCCTGGAGCAGTTCAAGCAGTACGTGGCCGACGGAAAGATCCACTACTTCATCGGCAGCAGCGGTGGCGGCATGGGCGGCGGCAACTCCTCGGGCAGCAACGACAGCTCCGAGATCGCCTCCTGGGTCGCGCAGAACTTCACCGCGCAGACGGTCGGCGGCACCACGGTCTACGACCTGACGGCGGCGGCCACCACGTCCTGACCCCGGTCCACCACTCAACACCCCCAAGAAGACAGCGGGCGGCTCCTGGCGGAGCCGCCCGCTGTCCTGTGCCACTCCACGCGAGCCCATATTAAATCCATGATTATCAATATAGACTTCCATGGATTGATTGGCCTCATCCAAGGAGAACTCGCGTGCGAACCACCCCTCTCTCCGGCCGTCGTCGGATGATCACCCTCATCGCCCCGGCGGTCCTGCTCGGCGCCTTCCTGGCGAGCCCCGCCCAGGCCACGCCCGGCGCGGCCGCGGACGCCGCCGCCACCCGCGCGACCGCGCTCAGCGAGAAGCTCGGCACCGGCGCGACCGCCGGCGCCTACTACGACAGCGCCACCGGCAGCATGGTGGTCACCGTGACCACCGCCGCCGCCGCGGCCAAGGTGCGCGCCATCGGCGCCGTCGCGAAGCTGGTCAGGAACAGCGGCGCGGACCTGGACGCCGCCATGGACACCGTCGAGGCCGCCGCCGCGCCCGGCACCTCGTGGGCCACCGACACGGTCGCCAACCAGGTGGTGGTGACCGTGGACAGCACCGTCACCGGCGCCAAGCTCGCCGCCCTGCGCGCCGCGGTCGCCGCGACCCGGGGCGCGGCCCGCCTGGAGCAGGTGGACGGCACCGTCTCCCCGCTCATCGCGGGCGGCGAGGCGATCTACGGCGGCTCGTACCGCTGCTCGCTCGGCTTCAACGTGAAGAGCGGCAGCACCTACTACTTCATCACCGCCGGCCACTGCGCCGACGTCGCCACCACCTGGTACAGCAACTCGGCGAAGACCACCCTGCTGGGCACGAACTACGACTACAGCTTCCCCGGCGACGACTACGGCGTCGTCCAGTACACCAACTCCAGCGTGGCCCACCCGAGCAGCGTCTACACGTACAGCGGGAGCCAGACCATCTCCTCGATCGGCTCCGCGTACGTCGGCGAGTCGGTCAGCCGCAGCGGCAGCACCACCGGCGTGCACACCGGCTCGGTGACCGCGCTCGACGCCCGGGTCTACTACGCCGGTGACGGCATCGTCCGCGGCCTGATCAAGACGGACGTCTGCGCCGAGTCCGGCGACAGCGGCGGCTCGCTCTACTCCGGCAGCATCGCCCTCGGTATCACCTCCGGCGGTAGCGGCGACTGCGACAGCGGCGGCATCACCTACTTCCAGCCGGTCGACGAGGTCGCCGACCTGTTCGGCCTGACCCTGCCCTGACCCTCCCTCTCCTCCACCCCTCCCCTTCGGTACGTCGCGGCGTCATCGGTCTCCGGTGACGCCGCGCGACGTCTCCTCGGCGCTCCGCGCCCTTAAGCAAACTGCACGTAACATGCCGATAAACTCCATCAAAACCGGCAGACAGACTCTCAGCGCCCACACAGTGGGGCCATAAACCCGGCAAAGCCCGGCGGCGGAGCTTTATCGGCATGAGCCTTTCGACGCAGCCTTCGCTGGACGCCGACCAGAACCGCGTCACTGCCCCGGTGCTCGACGTGGTCATCCCGGTCTACAACGAGGAGATCGACCTCGAACCGTGCGTGCGGCGGCTGCACGCGTACCTCGCGGCGAACTTCCCGTACCGGTTCCGGATCACCATCGCGGACAACGCGAGCATCGACGGGACCGCGCTGGTGGCTCAGCGTCTCAAGGCGACGTTCAACGAGGTCGAGGCGGTGCACCTGGCCGAGAAGGGCCGGGGGCGGGCTCTGAAGTACGTCTGGACCCACTCCAACGCGGCCGTCCTGTCCTACATGGACGTGGACCTCTCCACCGACCTGGGTGCGCTGCTGCCGTTGGTGGCGCCGCTCATCTCCGGGCACTCGGACCTGGCGATCGGCTCACGCCTGGCCCGCGGCTCGCGGGTGGTCCGGGGCGCCAAGCGGGAGTTCATCTCGCGCAGCTACAACCTGATCCTGCGGACCACGATGGCGGCCCGCTTCTCCGACGCGCAGTGCGGGTTCAAGGCGATCCGGGCGGACGTGGCCCGCCGCCTGCTGCCGATGGTCGAGGACACCGGCTGGTTCTTCGACACCGAGATGCTGGTCCTCGCCGAACGGTCCGGCCTACGGATCCACGAGGTACCGGTGGACTGGGTGGACGACCCGGACAGCCGGGTGGACATCGTCTCGACCGCGATGGAGGACCTCAAGGGCATCGTCCGGATCACCCGGGGCCTGAGCAACGGAAAGCTCCCGGTGAGCGCGCTCCGGGCTCAGCTGGGGCGCAACCCGCTGCCGGTGGACGGGGTGCCCAGCGGGCTGACCGGGCAGCTGATCCGCTTCGCCGGGGTGGGCGTGGCCAGCACGCTCGCGTACCTGCTGCTCTTCGCCCTGCTCCGCGGCGGTTTCGGCCCGCAGGCGGCCAACCTCATCGCCCTCCTGGTCACCGCGGTGGCCAACACCGCGGTCAACCGGCGGGTCACCTTCGGCGTACGCGGTTCCGAGGGCGCACTCCTCCACCAGCTCCAGGGCCTGATCGTCTTCGCCGTCGGCCTGGGCCTGACCAGCGGATCGCTCGCCCTGCTCCACTCGTCGGCGACCGAGCCGTCCCGCTTCGTCGAGCTGGTGGTGCTGGTCCTGGCCAACCTGCTGGCGACCGCGGTCCGCTTCCTGATGCTGCGGATCTGGGTGTTCCGCGCCGCACGACCCTGAGTTCTCATCGACGGCCCCCGGGCCGGAGGCGGCGCCCGTCAGCCCGGGCGCCGCCTTTTTGCACCATCTGACCGGGACCCATCCGTGATCTTCGTGCTTCGGCCGTCATCGAAACACAGCAAAGCCGTTGTACCGGCTAGTGAATGCCTTTCCCGGCATCCCGCCCAATGCACCCATCCCGTCCCTCGTAGGGGTAGTCCCATCCGGAAGGTCGGGAAAATTCGGCACACGCAGACGTATCACGAAAGCAACTCAGAGGTAACAATGGGCGGTGATCGGGATAGCCGACTCTCGATCGATGCGTACCGGCGCGGCGGACCGGGAGGTGCACGATGCTGAACAAAGAGGACAGCAGGCGGCTCGCACAGTTGGAGCGCCAGCTACTCCGCGACGACCCCGACTTCTGCGCCCGGATGGGCGGCGGCAACTTCAGCGTGCCGACCCGCCGGCGCCCCCCGTTAGCGTTGTTCCTGGTCGCAACCGTCATCGCGGTCGGCGCCGCGGTACTCATCGCGCTCGGCTGGTGGATCCCGGCGACGATCGCCGCCCTCTGGTCCGCCTTCACCCTGGGCGCCGCCGCCTACCGCCTCCGGCGCCACCACTCCGGTGCGGAGATCCGCCCCTTCTGAGACAACCTCCTCCGCCCGCGGGCCCGTGCCGTCCTCCAACGGCGCGGGCCCGTCCCATTCCCCGCCCCAGTCCTCGTAGGGCCGGCGCCGAGAGGCGTCTCGGGCATCCGGACACACCGGTGACGGTGGTGACCTTGCGGGCGCCGGAGGTCGGCTGGCGCCCAGAGGCGTCTCGGGCGTCCGGACACACCCTTCAGCGCCAGCCAGAACCCGGCGGGCGGCGCAGGGCGGGCAGGGCGGGGCGGGCGGCGCGGGGCAGGGTGGGCGGGCAGGGTGGGCGGGCAGGGTGGGGGTGGTTCAGGGTGGGGGTGGTTCAGGGGCGGCGGCCGTAGCGGCGGGCGGCCACGTTGCGCAGGCGCTGGCGGCGGGGGCCGGGGAGACCCTCCACGTACTCCCAGGTGTCCAGGCTGGTCGGGCCGTACGGTCCCGCCTGCGCGATCGGGGGCTCGCCGGTCAGGCGGTAACCACAGCGGCGCGCCACCGACGTGCTGGCGGTGTTGCACGGGTCGATCCGGAGCAGCAGGCGGCCGAGGCCGAGCGTGCCGCACGCATACCCGGAGAGCAGGGTGAGCGCGGCCGTCGCCAGGCCCCGCCGCCGGTGCCGCGCGCCGACCAGGTAGCCCAGCTCCGCCTCGCGCCGATCGCCGGTCACCCCGAAGAGCAGCATCTCGCCGAGCGGTTCGCCGCCGTCGACGGTGATGGCGAGCTGGATCCGGCGTCCGCTGAGCCGGCCGGTCTGTGCGCGTTTCAGGTACGCCAGGCCCGCCTCGATGTCGAACGGCGACGGCATCGGTGTCCAGCGCGCGATCGCCGGCTCGTCCAGCATCGTCACGAGATCCTCCAGGTCGTCCGGCTGCCATTCGCGCAGGACGATGCCGGATCCCTGCAACCTCAGCGGATAGGGCAGAGCGTCGGCGGCCACCTTGAAATCCTGCCCGTATGGACCCGTTCGATGCCAGTAGCGATCGATATGAAAGGGGTAAGGGATTCCGGACGGTCCATCCGTCGGATTACCGCTTTCGCTTCCCGCCGGTCATCCGGACGGCGCGGCAGAATCGGTGCGGTGACACGACATGATGACGGGCACTGGGAGACGTACAACGCCCGGCAGCGGGACCGCCCGGTGCGCGACCTCTGCCGCAGGGCCCTGACGCTGACCGGTCCCGGTGCCGGCCGGACCGCCGTCGACCTGGGCTGCGGCGCGGGCCGGGAGACCGAGGCGCTGCTCCGGGCCGGCTGGCGGGTGCTCGCCGTGGATCGCGGCCCGGCCCTCGACATCCCGGCGAACGACCTGCTCACGGTACTCGCGGCCGGGTTCGAGGAGTTGGACGGGCTGCCGCCCGCCGATCTGGTCTACGCCGGTTACGCCCTCCCCTACCAGACCAGGGAGAGCTTCGATCGCCTGTGGACGGTGATCCGCTCGGCGCTGCGCCCGGGTGGCCGGGTGGCCGTCGACGTCTTCGGCGTGCACGACTCGTGGGCCGGCGACCCCACCGGCACCTACCTCACCGCCGACGAGGCACGCGCCCTCGCCGACGGCCTCACCATCGAGCACTGGCACGAGGTGGACGCCCCCGGCCCGGCGTTCAGCGGCCCCAAGCACTGGCACACCTTCGAGCTGATCGCCCGCCGCCCGCAGTGAGAAAGCCGATCGCAGTAAGAAAGCCGATCGCAGCGCGGAAGCTTGAGCTCAGAGCTTGCGGGCGCCGATCTCCACGCCGGCCGCCCGCAGCCGGGTGACCAGCGCGTCCCCGATCCCGGTCGCCGGGGTCAGCACCCCGCCGCCGTGCTCCGGCAGCGCCTCCCGGTCCAGCGCGAGTGCCAGCGCCGACTCGCCAAGCATCACCGCCGTCGCCGCGTACCCCGGGTCGCCCTTGGCCCTGACCCGGGCCGTGTAGCGCGCCCCGGACGTGGTGGTGGTGAAGATGTCCATGGTGAAGTGACCGTTGCGGCGGCTCTGCTCGTCCGGACCGGTACCGGGCGCGGGCAGCACCCGGTCGAGCACGAACCGCACCGGCGGCACCGCCAGCCCGAGGAAGACCCCCATCATGCCCGCCTTGGTGAGGGTCGCGATCACCGGCGAGAGCGGCGAGGTGCCCACGCTCATCGCCTCGCGGTAGCGGAACCGTTTCCCGTACGCCCAATCCCGCAACGCGTTGCTGCGCCGCACCACCCGGGTGTTGTAGGACGCCATCACGAACGGCGCGAGGTGCCCGCGCAGCCGGGGATCGACCTGCTCGGCGGGGAACGTCTCCATGTCGTTCTGCCGCCCGAAGTCCGGCTCCGCCTTGCGATCGGGACTGAGCGAATACGGACTCCCCGCCACCCGCCGCAGTTTCGGGTCACGCTTCATCACGTCGACCTGGTTGCGCATCGAGTCGATGGTGCCGCCGCTGAACCCGCCGCGCATCTTGGTGACCACGAGCGTGGTGTCGGTGAGCTCACCCGCGCCGTCCCGCTCGGCGAGCTGGTGCAGCACGTGAACGCCCAGATCGGACGGGATCGAGTCGAATCCGCAGGAGTGCACGATCCGCGCGCCGGTGCTCTTCGCCAGCTCGTGGTTCGCGTCGATGCTGTCCCGGGCGAAGAGCACCTCGCCGGTGAGGTCAACGTAGTCGGTGCCCGCCGCGGCACAGGCGTTCACCAGCGGAAGGCCGAACTTCGCGTACGGCCCCACGGTGCTGACCACGACACGCGCACGGGCGGCCAGTGCGGCCAGCGCCTCCACGTCGGCGGCGTCGGCCACGAGCACCGGCCAGTCGACGCCGAGCGACGCCCTGGCCGCCTCCAGTTTCGCCGGTGAGCGACCGGCCAGCGCGATCCTGGTCCCCTCCGGGGCATGCTCGGCGAGATGCCCCGCCACCAGCACACCGACGAAGCCGGTGGCCCCGAAGATGACCACGTCGAAGTCGCGCTCACGATCGCTCATGGTCGGAGATTGTGCACTGCCACTGCACTAGCTGGATACAGAATGCGGGCTTCCTCTTTCAGGTGGTGCTGGACAACATGGTGACTTATCCGCACAAAGGAAGGTCAAACCAATTAATTTGGGGTAACAGCCAGCGGCCTGGTGCCCGGAATACGGACGCCACGCCACCGACCAGTAGTCCGCACAGCCGCGGACTCCGTGACCGGAACGCCGAGTCCATGCCTCGGTCACGGACGACAACCCACAGGCATGGAGCGGGGGACCCACAGTTCCTCGGCGCGCCGCCGCGCGCGCCTCGGGGTGAAGCCGTCTCGCGACGGCCGGGCACCTCTGCCCGAACCCGACAGCTCACCTCGTAGGCGTTGAGGAGAACAATTTCATGGTTCAGATCCAAAAGAGGGCCCGTCGCGTCCTCGGCGCCGCCGTGTGCGGAATCGCCGGCTCCGTGGCCCTGCTCGGCGCCAGCACGCCCGCCCAGGCCGACGCGGCCGACGTCAACTGGGACGCCGTCGCCCAGTGCGAATCCGGCGGGAATTGGCGCATCAACACCGGCAACGGGTATTACGGCGGTCTCCAGTTCAGCCGCAGCACCTGGCGCTCCTACGGCGGTACGAAATACGCGTCCACCGCCAACCAAGCTTCCAAGGGCGAACAGGTCGCCGTCGCCGAAAAGGTTCTGCGCGGCCAGGGCATCGGAGCATGGCCCACCTGCGGAAGGCGGGGCATGACCCGCGCGTACCGGACGGCCTCGGTGCACAAGCGGGCGAACGTGCGGATGCGCCTGGTCTCCAACGTCACCAGGACCCGCAAAGCCACCGGACACACCTACGTGGTGCGGCCCGGTGACACGCTGAGCGGAATCGCCCACAGGTATCACGTCGCGGGCGGCTGGAAGCACATCTACCAGGCCAATCGCGCCCGGCTGAGCAGCCCGAACAAGCTCTACCCGGGCCAGCGCCTCGCCATCTGACACGCCTCGCGCGGCAGGCCGTCTCGAACCGAGCCGTCTCGAACCGAGCCGCCTCGAACCGAGCCGCCTGGAACCGAGCCGTCTGGAACCGAGCCGCCTGGAACCGCGCAGGGATCCTCCTAGGTGGTCCGGCGGAACTCCGGCTGGTCGAGCACCCGCAGCCAGGTGCCGTCCGGCTGGCGTCGTGCCACCTGAGCCCGGGCGCCCGCGCCGTCTCTCGGCGGCGTGGAGGTGAGAGCCAGGTCGCCGCTGATCAGTGTCGGCAGCGGCGGCTCCGGCTCGAACCGGGGCGACTCGGGCAGGATCCCGGCCCAGAGCTTCTCGATGGCGGTGCGGCCCACCGTCTGCGAGCCGGGCGGCCAGGCCATCACCGCGTCCTCCTCGTAGAGCGCGGCGATGCCGGCCGCGTCCTTGGCGTTGGCCCGCTCGACGAAGAGGCGGGTCAGGTCTTCGGGCTTGTTGGCGACTTCGGTCATGCCTCCACCCTGCCCGTCACCCCACCACAAGTCCAACAGATGGTTCTTCTAGCACCTACAATCCCCACTCATGGATCTGCGGCAGCTGGAGTACTTCGTCGCGGTGGCCGAGACGGGGAACTTCACCCGGGCCGCGGAGCGCGTGCACATCACCCAGTCCGGGGTGAGCGCCCAGGTCAAGGCCCTGGAGCAGGAGCTGGGCACGGAGCTGTTCGACCGTGGCACCCGGACCGCCCGGCTGACCGAGGCCGGCTCGGCGGCGCTCCGGCACGCCCGCGAGGCCCTGGACGCGGTCGAGGGGCTGCGTGAGGCGATCGACGACGTGCGCGGACTGGTCCGTGGCCGGTTGACGCTCGGCATGGTGACCGGCTGCGAGATCGCGCCGCTCTTCGACGCGCTCGCCGCCTTCCACCGCGATCACCCCGGCATCGAGGTCGAGCTGGTCGAGGCGAACTCCGACCAGCTCGTCGCCCAGGTGCGCACCGGCGCGCTGGACATCGCCCTGGCCGGGCTCCCGGGACTGCCGGAGCACCTGGCCACGCGGGTGATCGCGAGTGAACGCCTGGTCGCGCTCGCTCCCGCCGACGGCGAGTTCGCCGGGCTGACCCGGATCTCCCTCGGGCGGCTCTCGACGTACGGGATAATCGCTCTCCCGCAGGGGACCGGCATCCGTGACGTGCTCGATCAAGCGCGCGTGGCAGCGGGTCTGGCGACCTCGGTCGCCCTGGTGGCGACCTCCCCGGAGACGGTCGCCGGGCTCGCGCGGCGCGGACTCGGCGTCGCGGTGCTGAGCGAGTCGATGGCCGCCGCGCACCCCGATCTGGTCGCCGTGCCGATCGACGACGTGCCGATCCCGGCGCTGCTCGCCCTGGTCTGGCAGGACCGCCCCAGCCCGGCCCGCGCCGCCTTCCTGCGACACTGCGCGGCGGCCTTCGGATAGCGGCGGCCTTCGGATGGACGGATGCCCCCGCCACTGACGTGACGGGGGCATCCGGAGAAGATGCTGTTACTTGGTCAGCTTCTGCGTGTAGACCTTGGTCGCCGAGCTGTTGCCCGCCTTGTCCTTGGCCCAGTAGCCGACGCGCAGCGTGCCCTTCTTGAGGCCGGAGACCTTCACCGACCAGGAGCCGCCGCTCACCTTCGCGGTCAGCGTCTCCGCCTTGGCGAGGGCCTTCGACTTCGAGGAAGCCTTGGTCCACTTGCCGTGGCTGTAGTAGTACCACTTGCCGGAGCGCTGCTCGACCAGCTTCACCTTGACGCTGTCGACGCCCAGACCCTTGTCACTGACCTTGCCGGTGATCGTCTTCCAGGACGACACCTTGGCCGGGTAGTGCGGGGCCTTCAGGCTGATCGACGGCTTGTAGGTGTCCTTGGTGACCTTGACCGAGCCGACCGTCACGGCCGTACCGGAACCGAGCGCGTTGACCGGAGTCACCGTGACCTTGAACGTGCCGGCCTTGGTGTACTTGTGCGACACCGCGATGTTCGGCGACGCCGTGGTGGTGGCGCCGTCACCCCAGCTGATCTTCACCGAGGTGGCGTTGGTGACGCTGCCGACCTTGAGCGTGACGCTCTGACCGGTCCAGATCGACTTCGTGCTCAGGGTGTAGGCGCCGGTCTGCGCCTTGACCGCGACGGTGGCGGCGATGACGTCGGCCGCGTTGCCGGCCTCGTCGGTGACCGTCACCTTGATCGAGTAGCTGCCCGCCGTGGCGAACTTGTGGGTCGCCGTGGTCTTGCCGGCGGCCAGGGTCTCGGTCGAGCCGTCGCCCCAGCTGATCACGCGGGTGAGCTTGTCAGCGGCGCTGACGTCGTCGCTCAGCGCGGTCTCGGTCAGCGTCACCGACTGGCCGGGCCAGAGGGTGGTGGCGTTGACCTTGTACGCCGCGGTCGGCGAGGTGGTGTCCGGGTTGGTCGGGGTGACCGGGTCGCTGACCACCACGGAACCGGCGCCGACGGTGACGGCGTTGCCGGCCTCGTCGGTGACGGTCACCTGGACGGTGTAGGTGCCGGCCACGGTGTACGCGTGCGTCACCGAGGTGCTGCCGGCGGCGAGGGTCTCGGCGGCCGAGCCGTCGCCCCAGTTGACCACCTGCGAGATCGCCGAGGCGTCGCTGACGTCGTCGGAGAGCGCCGACTGGGTCAGCGTCACCGCCGCGCCGGTCTCGGCCGTGGTGTCCACCGTGTACGAACCGGTCGGCGCGGTGATGTCCAGCACGCCGGGGACCGCCCGGTCGCCGGTGTCCGCGGTGATCGGCGTGTACTTGGCGAAGTAGTTCACCAGCATGGTCAGGTCGTTGTCACCGGTGGTGACGCGGTTCGTGCCCAGGGCCAGGGTGGTGAAGTTGTCGCCACCCGCGGCGAGGAACGAGTTGCTGGTCACGCGGTAGGAGCCGGCCGGGTCGATGGTGACCCCGTTCAGCTTCATCGACGAGGCGATGATCCGCGAGCCCGCCGCCTGGCTCTCGTCGTACGCGTAGGTGAAGCCCTTCGACGAGCCCAGGTGCAGGATCGGCCGGGACGCGGTGGCCGGCTGCCACTGCTGCTCCAGCACCTCCTTGAGCTGAGCGCCGGTGAGCGTCTGGGTGACCACGTCGTTGGCGAACGGCTGCACCGCATACGCCTCGGAGTAGGTGACCACGCCGTCGTCGCCGGTGAGCAGGTCGGCACGGAGGCCGCCCGGGTTCATCAGCGCGATCTGCGCCCCACCACGACCGGCGTCGCTGGTCTGGTCGAGCTGCACGTCGGCGATGAAGTTGCCCATCACCGACTCGGAGCCACGGTCCTCGGTGCCGGTGGCGCTGTAGGCCCGCTTGATGTCCGTGGTGATCGTGCCGAGCTGCTCCGCGCCGAGCACGGCCGAGTTCGCCTTGGCCGCGGTCACGATGGCGGCGACGGTCGCGTCCGGCGCCGTCGAGGTGGTGGTGTTGACGTCGATCAGCTCGGCCGTCGACGCGGTGACCTCCTTGGTCGCCGGGTCGATGGTGAGGACCGCGCGACCCAGCTTCAGGCCGTAGTCCTCGGCCTGGAGCACCGGCCGGGTCTTACCGGTGGTGCTGCCGGGAACCGGGATCTCGAAGGCGTACGGCTGGTGGGTGTGACCGGAGAGGATGGCCTCGTACTCGGCGCTCACCCGGGTGAAGGGACCGAAGACCGGGTCGGCCTGCAGCGCCTCGGCGGAGGTGATGTTCTCGGTCGCCGCACCCTCGTGGGCCAGCAGCACCAGAACGTCCGCCTCGCCGTTCGACTCGTCGCCGTCGGTGAGCTGGGTGGCCAGCGCGTTCGCCTCGGCCACCGGGTCGCGGAACTCCACGCCCACGATGCCGGCCGGACTGACCATCGCGCTGGTCTCCTGGGTCACCACGCCGACGTAGCCGACGCGGATGCCCGCGACCTCCTTGATCGCGTAGGGCTGCAACGCCCGCACGCCGTCCTTGTAGACGTTGGCGCCCAGGTAGTCGAAGTCCGCCCGCTCCTCGAGGTGACCGGTGAGGTCGTCGATGCCCTTGTCGAACTCGTGGTTACCGACCGCCGAGACGTCCAGGCCGCCCGCGTTCAGGGCGTCGATCGTCGGGTTGTCCGAGTCGATCGAGGAGATGAAGGTCGAGGCGCCGACGTTGTCGCCGTCCGAGCTCCACAGGGTGTACGGGTTCGCCGCCCGCAGCTTGTCGACCAGGCCGACCAGCCAGGCGGCACCACCGGTGTTGGTGGCCGGCTGCTCGAGGCGGCCGTGGAAGTCGTTGATGCTCAGCAGCTGCAGGTCGATCGGGTCGGTGTCGAGGCCGACGACGACCGGGTCGTGGTCACTGGCCCGGTACGGGTCGGCGCTGTAGAACGGCGCGTACCCGTCGTACTCGTAGGCGTACGACTCGACCGAGTTGATGTTCCAGATGTCGACGCCGGTGACCCGGTCGGTCAGCGACTCCGAGGTGAGCGCGTGGTCGAGGGAGCCCGACTCGCCGCCGTAGACGTACGACGACTTGCCGTTCGTCTTGGTGGTGTGCACGTCGGTGTAGCCCGCGCCGTAGAGGACCTGCATCGGGTCCTCCTGGGTGTAGGAGTTGAAGTCACCCAGCAGGATCACGTTGTCGGTGCCGCTGTCCGCCTTGACGTCCTCGACGAAGTCCACCAGGGACTGCGCCTGCCGCTTGCGGTCGCCGGTGTAGGCGCCCTGCCCGTCGCCGGCGTCCACGTTGTCGCCGGTCGGGGTGACCGAGGTGCTCTTCGACTTCAGGTGGTTCGCGACCACGGTGAAGTCGATCGAGCCGGCGTGGAAGGTCTGCGCGATCGGCTCACGAGCGTTCGACCAGACGGTCTCGTCGTTGATCGACCGGGACGCGCCGACCGGGGTGGCCTTGGCCGGCTTGTAGATGATCGCGCTGGTGATCACGTCCTGCTCGGCGGCCGACGGGAGCTCCGCGGGCGACCGGACGTAGTCCCAGGTGCCGGCGCCGTCGACCTCGTTCAGCGCGCCGACCAGGGTCTGGAGGGCGAGCTGCGGGTTGGCGGTGTCGAACTTGACCGAGTTCTCGATCTCCATCAGCGAGATCACGTCGGCGTCCAGGGCGGTGATCGCCGCGACGATCTTCGCCTGCTGCTTCGCCAGCCCGGCCGCGTCGTCCGCGCCGCGGGCGTCGCCACCGAAGTGGACGAAGTAGTTCAGCACGTTGAAGCTGGCGACCTTGATGTCCCCGCCGACCTCGGCCGGGGCGCTGGTCCGCGGGTTCGAGGCGGTGAAGGAGGTGCGGTTCGCCTCGTTGGTGTCCGCGCTGATCGGCGTGGTCGGCTCGAGAAGCCAGTCGCCGTACGAGTAGTCCAGCACGAGCGACCCGAAGGACTTGACCGTGTCACCGGCCCGGATCGGGGCGTCCTTGGTGATGTACGGCGGCGCGGTCTGCGGGTCGGTGCCGGACAGGTTGGTGGTCCGGGCGTCGTCCAGCAGGATCCGGCTCGCCCGGTTGGCGGCCTTGAGCGCCAGCGCCTCGGTGCTGCCCGCCTTGTACAGG
Organism: Actinoplanes sp. NPDC051851; assembly: GCF_040681165.1. NCBI lineage: Bacteria > Bacillati > Actinomycetota > Actinomycetes > Micromonosporales > Micromonosporaceae > Actinoplanes > Actinoplanes sp. NPDC051851. Next base: position 56,154 of record NZ_JBFAYF010000038.1, read on the forward strand.
TCGGTCGGCACCTTCGCGACCGAGCTGCCGGCGTTGAGGACCACCTCGCCGTACGTGGTCAGGTAGTACGGGTCCGAGACGGTGTAGGTGCCGGTCGGCGCGACCAGCATGCCCTCGACCGACTCGCGGGCCGCGTCGGTGGCCGGGAGGGCCAGCGGCGTCGCGGTCGGCACGGTCTGGCCGGTGGCACAGATCTCGGTCGCGGTCTTGGCGCCGACGGTCAGCTCGGTGAGGCCGTTGTACTCACTCACCACGCCGGTGACCCGCACCTGGTCGCCGATCGCGACGGTGGGCAGGTTCGCGGCGCTGCCGTACACGAAGATCGCGTCGGACGCGACGCCCTCGGCCACCGCGTGGCTGTCGCCGCCGCTGCCCGCGGTCTGGACGTAGAAGCCGTTGAAGCCGCCGGTGGTGTGGTCGGCCGTGACGATGCCCTCGACGGTGACCGTGCTGCCGGTCAGCGTCGAGGCGGTCCCGGTGCCCTGCACCTCGGCGATGGTGTTGGTGACCGTGGTGGTGCAGCCCGTGGTGGGCTCCTCCGGCTCGGTCGGCGTGGTGGTGGCGGAGTTCAGCGTGCCGAAGGTGCTGGTGGCCTCGCCCTTCCAGACGCCGTCGACCTTCTGCAGCGAGTAGCCGACCGGGGTGGCGGAGGTCTCCGCGACCCCGATGTCGGTGCTGGTCAGGCCGACCGCCGGGCCGTTCGTCGCGGTGAAGGTGCCCTCGTAGCTGAGGAATTCGGCAACCGTGCCGTCCGGCTTGACGAGCGCCACACCGTCCGGGGAGCCGGTCTGCGTGGTGGAGCCGTTCTGGATGCCGTTGCTGGCGTAGGTCTGGACGACGACACCGGCGTCCGGAACCTGGCCGCTGAGCGTCGTGGTGCCGTAGGTGGCCCCGCTGGAGCTGTCCCCGTTGTAGAGGACGATCTGCCAGCCGGAGAGGTCGAACCCGACGGGGGCCTCGATCTCGATGGCCTCGCCGCTGTCGGTACCGACGTTGTCGTAGTGGATCTCGCTGATGAACGGCGTGTCCGTTGCCGCGTACGCCGAGGCAGTGAAACTCAGCCCGATGACGGTCGCCAGGGCGGCGGCACCGATCGCTCGTAGCTGGTTCGCCCTCGCCGCAGAGCTAACGCTGCGTGAATATGGACGCATCGAAATTGGTCCTCCGATGGGGTTGATCCGGCGGATCGTAGGGAGGTTCGATGACATCTATTTCTCGTCCAGGTAACGGATAGGGGTTCACCCATCTAAAGACAAGGGCGAATCCCCCCTTTACGACCGCTGACTTTGTTCACTTCTGTTCGGCTGGCCACACAGCACGGAGAGTCACCTGTCGGCTGTCTATACAGCGTGTAATGACACGGAACCGTAACGACGCAACGATCACGACTCGTCGAGCACGGGAACGGGCCCGGTTCAGGTCCCCCGGAGAGCTGCCGATGGACACCCCGTGGCAACCCTTCTCTACCGATTCGGCCGGTTCTCGTACCGGCGGCGCTGGCTCACGCTCTCCGCGTGGCTGGTGATCTTGACCCTGTTCGGCATCGGCGCGGCCACCCTCAGCGGACCGACCAGCAGCGCCTTCTCCATCCCCGGTACGGAGTCCTCCCGTGCCCTGGAGGTGATCGCGGAGAAGTTCGGCACCAGCGAGGACGCCGCCTCCGCCAAGGTCGTCTTCCACAGCGAGGACGGCACCCTGCCGAAGACCGCGGTGCAGAGCGCGGTCGCCGCACTGGCGAAGGCCCCGCAGGTCGCCTCGGTGGCCGACCCGTACACCGCGCAGACGGTCTCCGAGGACGGGCAGACCGCGTACGCCACCGTCACCTACTCGGTCGCCGCGGCCGACGTGACCGACGCCGCCAAGGACGCGCTCTACGCGGCCGGGGACACCGCGGAGAGCGCCGGCGTCGAGGTCGAGTACTCCGGCGAGGTGACCCAGGCCGCCTCCGAGGCGGGCGCCACCGAGGGCATCGGCGTGGTGATCGCCGCGGTGGTCCTGCTGGTCACCTTCGGGGCGCTGGTCGCCGCCGGGCTGCCGCTGCTCACCGCGCTGATCGGGGTCGGCCTCGGGATGGCCGGCATCCAGATCGCCACCGGCTTCTTCGACCTCTCCTCCTCCACCTCCGCGCTCGCCACCATGCTCGGCCTCGCGGTCGGCATCGACTACGCGCTCTTCGTCGTCTCCCGATACCGCCACGAGCTCCAGGAGGGCCGCGAGGGCGAGGAGGCCGCCGGTCGCGCGGTCGGCACCGCCGGATCAGCGGTGGTCTTCGCCGGCCTGACCGTGGTGATCGCCCTCGCCGCGCTCAGCGTCACCGGCATCCCGTTCCTCACCGCGATGGGCCTGGCCGCCGCGGGCACCGTCGCCGGCGCCGTGGTCGTCACGCTCAGCCTGGTCCCCGCGATCCTCGGCTTCGCCGGCCGCCGGGTACTGCCGAAGAAGCAGCGCGCCGCCGGGTACGTCGACACCGACCGGGCCAGCCGGGTGCCGTTCGGCGAGCGCTGGGCCCGCAACGTGCTGAAGCACCGCTGGATCGCGCTGATCGTCTCGCTCGGCGTGATCGCCGTGGTCGCGCTGCCCGCCCTGAACCTGCGCCTGGCCCTGCCGGACGACAGCACCGCCGCGGTCGACTCCACCCAGCGCAAGGCGTACGACCTGCTCGCCGAGGGCTTCGGCGCCGGCTTCAACGGCCCGCTGATCGTGGTGGTGGAGAACGACGCCGCCACCGTCGCACCCGGGGCGCAGACGGCGATCACCGCGCTCGACGACGTCGTGCTGGTCTCCTCGCCCGTCTTCAACCAGGCCGGCGACACCGCCATGCTCACCGTCATCCCGAAGAGCGCGCCGACCAGCGACGCCACCAAGAACCTGGTCCAGTCGATCCGCGACCTGGACCTGGACCTCGCGGTCACCGGCACCACGGCCGTCAACATCGACGTCTCGGCCAAGCTGACCGCCGCGCTCATCCCGTACCTGGCGATCGTGGTGGGTCTGGCGTTCGTCCTGCTCATGCTGGTGTTCCGGAGCATCCTGGTGCCGCTGAAGGCGACCGTGGGCTTCCTGCTCAGCGTGGGCGCCTCGTTCGGCGCGCTCACCTTCGTCTTCCAGGAGGGCCACCTCGGCAGCCTGCTCGGCCTGAACGCCACCGGCCCGATCGTCAGCATCCTGCCGATCTTCCTGATCGGCATCCTCTTCGGCCTGGCCATGGACTACGAGGTCTTCCTGGTCACCCGGACCCGCGAGGAGTTCGTGCACGGAGCCGCTCCGAACGACGCGGTGATCAGCGGCATGAAGCACGGCGCCCGGGTGGTCACCGCCGCCGCCCTCATCATGATCGGCGTCTTCTCCGGCTTCATCCTGGCCGACGACAGCATCATCAAGTCGCTCGGCTTCGCCCTGGCCTTCGGCGTCGCCGTCGACGCCTTCCTGGTCCGGATGACCATCGTCCCTGCGGTCCTGGCCCTGCTCGGCCGCTCGGCCTGGTGGCTCCCCCGCTGGCTCGACCGCCTGCTCCCGAACGTCGACGTCGAGGGCGAGCAGCTCACGAAGCAGCTGGCCGCGCGCGAGCCCGGCCCACACGAGCTCCAGCCCGCCGCCTGACACCGTCGACACCCCGCGTGGGCAGGTCTTCGCGACCTGCCCACGCTCCTTTCTCCGGTACGGCCATCGCCGGGTCAGAGTCCCGGCTGATGCCCCCGCGCCGGTGGCGCCGGGTTCGACGGCTGGTCACGGGCCACCCCGCGCCGCCCGTTGCGCGGCGCGTTGACGCTGGTGACCTGTGCCCCCGCCGTCGCGGGGTTGCGCTGCGCCCGTTCCCGCATCATCTCGGCGGCCTCCCACGGCTCCAGGAGCCCCTGCGCCATGACGCTGGAGTACGGATCGCGCCCCTGGCTCACCAGCATCTCGTTCGACGGCCCGGTGTACCGCGGCGCCGGCTCCCCGATATGCCGGTTGACCTGGGTGAGCTTCCCGTCCTGCCACAGCTTGCCGAGATTCGGGTCCCGCAGGATGTCCCGCGCCTGCACCGCCACCGTCTCCCGCGGCAGGGCGCCGAGCTGCCTGTCGGCCTCCGCCGGGCTGATGCTCGTCGAGGAGAGCCGCTGACCGAGCCGGGACACCAGCCCCGGCGACTCCCCGGCCGCCTGCGCCCGCATCTCCCGCCCGGACTCCCTGGTGACCGCCTTGGCGGCCGCGAGAGCGGGCGCGATCTCCGGAATCCGGCTCCCGGAGTTCTTGAGCCTGGTGAGATCGTCGGCCACCAGGACGGCGAGCGCCCGCCGCGTATGGGCCGCCGAGGCGACCGGCATCGTGGCGTCAGCGGTGTAGGACGGCGGGCCGCCCACCTCGGGCATCTGCTGTGACATGGAGAGCTCCCCGGATCGAGTCACTGCCGGCACCGCCATGGCCGGCTCCCGCTCTACGCCCGCTCCCCGCCCCCGGTTCAGCGCCCCGCCCTCTTTCCGGACTCCTCGGCGCGCTGGGCGCTGAACGACGACGACGGCTACACCGACTACCGTGACATCGCCGAGGGGTACGCCCGCTGCGTGAGCTGACCAGGCTTTTCCCAGGTGAGATAAGACACTGCCCTGCTTGTTGAAGTTTCAAGAGCAACCGGCGAATAGTGTTGGTGAAACTTCAACAACCATGGGGGCTGCGATGACGGTGACGATCGGCGCGACGGAGGCTCGGATAAGCCCTCCGGCGGCACGGATCCGTACCCGGGTGACGGTGCCGCTGGAGTTCCCGGACGGCTACCGCACCACCGCCGAGGTGTTCACCTTCATCGGCCTGGCCGACGGGCGCGAGCACCTGGCGCTCGGCCTCGGCGACTGGGAGAACGCGGAGAACCCGCTGGTCCGCCCGCACAGCGAGTGCCTCACCGGCGACGTCTTCGGCAGCCAGCGCTGCGACTGCGGTCCGCAGCTGCGCGAGGCCGCCGAGCGGATCACCGAGGCCGGCGGCGTTCTGCTCTACCTGCGCCAGGAGGGCCGCGGGATCGGCCTCTACGCCAAGCTGGACGCGTACGCGCTGCAGGACACCGGCCTGGACACCTACGAGGCGAACCTGGCGCTCGGCCACGGCGAGGACGAGCGGGACTACACGGCAGCTGCTCAAATGCTGCTCGCTCTCGGCGCGGACCGCATCCGCCTGCTCAGCAATAATCCCGACAAAGCATCGCAACTCAGTGATCTGGGTGTCCAGGTGACTGATCAGATCCGGACCGGCGTACACCTCTCGGACGCCAACGCCCGGTACCTTGCAGCCAAGCGCGACCACACCGCACACACCATCGACCTGACCGGTGCCGCATGACAACCTTCACCGAGGCCGACCGCTTCTGGACCCGGTCCGCCATCGACCTGTCCCGGCTCTCCCCGCCGTCGCCGAGCCACTACGCCGTCGGCGCGGTGGTGGTCGGCCCGTCCGGCAACCCGATGGCCACCGGGTTCACCGGGGAGACCGACCCGCACTACCACGCCGAGGAGGCCGCGCTCGCCAAACTGGCCGGCCGCGGGCTGGACCTGAGCGGGGCCACCGTCTACACCTCGCTGGAGCCGTGCACCACCCGCAAGTCCCGGCCCACCTCGTGCACCGAGCTGATCCGGGCCTCCGGGATCCGCCGCGTGGTCCTGGCCCTGCGCGAGCCGTCGCTCTTCGCCGACTGCCACGGCGTCGAGACGCTGCTCGCCGACGGCATCGAGGTGCTCGAGATCGCCGACCTCGGCGAGGCCGTCCGCGCCATCAACGCCCACGTTCTGGGGATGCAGACGACATGACCCAGATGACCGAGCCGCGCTGGCTCACCGACCCCGAGATGGCCGCCTGGCTGAACGTCACCCAGATGCTCATGCTGATGCCCAGCGCACTCGATCGTCAGCTGCGCGACGAGGCGGGCATCCCGCACGCGTACTACCAGATCCTCGCGACGCTGAGCGCCGCACCGGAGCGGGCCATGCGGATGACCGATCTGGCCCGCCTGGTCGGCACCACCACCAGCCGGCTGTCGCACGCCGTCGCCAGCCTGGAACAGCGCGGCTGGGTGAACCGGCAGGCCTGCGCCTTCGACAAGCGCGGCCAGATCGCCTCGCTCACCGACATCGGCATGACCGCCCTGGCGACGGCCGCGCCCGGCCACGTCGCCGAGGTCCGCCGACTGATCTTCGACAACCTCTCCGACGCCGAGATCGATCAGCTCCGCACGATAATCGGCAAGATACTCCCCGCGCTCGCCTAGCCGACCTGCCCACCACCTCGTTCCCGGCCACCCGGACGGAGCCGGCGCCGCCGTGCGAGAGCCCCGGCCGCTTCGACGCGCGGTCACCCGCTCCGCAACCCGAAGACCCCGGCCGGCCCCCGGCGTACCGGGTCCGGGCGTACCGATTCCCGGCGTACCGGCCGGGCCGTTCGCTGGGCGGTGGTCGCCATCAGCAGGGCCGTCGAACCCAGCGCGAGCCAGCCGAGCGTCAGGCCGACGCCGGTGCCGCCCAGGCCGGCGTGCGCGGTCAGCGCACGGACGGCCAGGACCGGGCCGTGTGTCGGCAGGTAGGAACCGGCCGTCGCGACCGCGCCCGGCACGCCGGAGACCACCGCGTTGGCGAGCGCGACCGCCGGCACCAGCCCGCAGATCAACCGGCCGAGGTCGCCGAACGCGGTCACCAGCGCGGTCGTGACCACCACGAAGACCACGCTGATCAGGCCGTCCACGGCGAGCAGGGCCAGCGCGTGCACCGGGCCGAGCCGCAGGAACGCCTCGGCGGTCGCGGTGATCACCACGGCCTGGGCGAGGCCGAGGAGGACCGGGCGGCGCAGTCCGGCCAGGACCAGCCGCCAGGTGGCCCCGCGCCAGGTCAGCGGGTTCGCCCCCGCCGGGTTGGTCAGCAGGATCGCGAGGGCTCCGAGCCAGAGGGTGATCACGATGATCGGGGCCGCGGCGAGGCCGCCGACGTCGCCGAAACCGTGCTCGGTGGCGGCGACCGGGGTGGCCGCGATGTCGGTCAGGTGCTCCCGTTCCTCGTCGGTGTAGGTGGGCACCTGGTCACGGCCGTCCGCCAGCCCGCCGGCCAGGTCGTCCGCGCCGTCGGCGAGCGTGCGGGAGCCGTCCGCGAGCTGCCTGCCCGCATCGTCCGCCCGGCCGGCACCGTCACTCAACTGCTCCGCGCCCTCCGCGGCCTGGGCGGCACCGTCGGCCAGCTGGTCCGCGCCCTTCGTCAACTGCCGGGTTCCGTCGCGCAGCGCGGCGGCACCGGACGCGGCCTGGTCGGCACCGGTGCTCAGGTCGCCGGCACCGTCGGCCAGCCTCCCGGCCGCGGTGTCCAGCGTGGACGCGCCGGTCGCCGCTTGGTCGATCGCGGACACCAGCGCCGGGGTCTGGTCGGCCAGCTCGGCGGTGCCGTCGGCGACCTGGCGGCTGCCGACGGCCAGGTCCGCGATGCCGTCCCGCACCTCGATCACCTGGCCGCGCACGTCGTCCCTGGCGCTCTCGCCCCGTTCGGCGGCCTCGACCAGACGATCGGCCCGGTCCCGGAGCCGCTGACAGACCTCCACCGGGGTCTCGCACTGTTCAGCCAGGTCACGGGCGTTTTCGGCCTGCTCGGTGAGGTCGGGCAGCGCGTCGATGCCGGTCACCACCCGGTTCGCGAGGGGGACCACGGTGTCGGCGAGCTGCTCGTTGCCGTCGGCCACCTGATCGGCGCCGTCGGCCAGCCGCCGGGTCTGTCCGGGGAGGTCGGCGGTGCTCTTCCGCAGGGCGCTCAGGCCGGTCGAAAGCTGGCCGGTGCCATCGGCGAGCTGATCAGCACCGGTCGCGAGCTGGTCGGCACCGGTGGCCAGGCTCGCCGTTCCGGTGGCGAGCTGGGAAGCGCCGTCGCTCAGGTCGGCGGTGCCGCGGGCGAGTCGGCCGGCACCGCTGCGGAGACTCGCCGTACCGTCGGAAAGCGCGACACTGCCGTCGGCGAGCTGACCGAGGCCGACCACCAACCGGCTGTTGCCGTCGGCGAGCTGATCGGCACCGCCGGCGAGGTCGCCGGCGCCGTCGGCCGCCTCGCCGAGCCGGTCGTGCAGGGTGGTGAAGCCCAGGTACACATTGTCCAGATACGTCGCGACGACGGTGTGGTTGAGCGCGGTGACGGCGGCGTCGGTGATCGTCCGGCTGACCACGGGATCCACGCCGGCGGCGGTCCGCGAGGCGGTGACGTCGACGCGGGCCCGCTCGGCGGCCGAGGGGTCGTCGTCGCCGGTGGAGATGGCGGCCTTCGAGAAGTTCGCCGGGATCGTGACCGTCACCCGATACGCCCCGGACGCGAGCCCCGCCCGCGCGTCCGCCGCGTCGGTGAGGATCCAGTGGTAGCCGTCCCCCTCGTGGGCGACCAGCTCGGCCGCGAGTTCCCGGCCGAGCGGAATCGTCTGCCCATCCCGCTCGACGGGTTCGTCCCCGTTGACCACGGCCGCGGTCACTGTCTGGAGCTGATCAGCCGGCGCGTGGAAGGCCGCGAGCAGCACCCCCACCGCCAGCACCGGAACCAGCAGAACAGCACTCATCGTCCTCATTGCGCGACCGCCTCCGCGTGCCCGAGCGTCAGCTCTTCGGTGACCGGGAAGTCCGGATCGTGGTCGTGACCGGTGACGATCACCGTGGTGCCGCGCGCCGCGACGGCCTCGAGGCTCGCTCGCACGGCACGCTTCGCATCACCGTCGAGGACGTGATCCACGCCCTCCACCAGCAGCAGTTCCGGCTCGAGGGCCGCCGCCTCGACGATGGCCGGGCCGGGTTCGGCGAGCTCCGCGCATCTGACCAGCACGGCTCTCGCGCGCACGCCCGCCGCCCGCTGCGGCAGCACGTGCCCGAGGGTCTTCGCCCGCCCCCGGATTCCGGTCGCCCGTCCGCCGACGGCGTACAGCAGTGCGCTCGTGACCCGGGGATCTCCCGTGATCCGTACCGTCGCACCCGGCTCGATCCGCAGCCGGCACGGCGCGAAGAGCGGCCGCCCCGCCCGGTCGGTGACGGTGAAGTCGTCGGCCGCCACGACCGTTCGTGATCGCTCCTCCGGCCAGTCGGCGAGGGCCAGTTCGCGGGTGATCCCCTCGCCCTCGACGTCGAACGAGGGCAGGGCCCGGTCCCAGCTCGCCGGCAGTCGCCAGGCCCGGTCGCCGAGCAGCGCGAGCACCGCCGGGACCAGGGTCATCCGCACCAGGAACGCGTCCACGAAGACCCCGGCCGCCAGGCTCAGCGCGATCGGCTTCACGGTCGCCCCGCTCTCCGGTACGAATGCCGCGAAGACCGCGAACATGATCACCGCGGCCGCGACCACGACCGGCGCGGAGGCCCGGAAACCGGCGTCGATCGCGTGCCGGGCGTCGCCGGTGTGCACGTACTCCTCGCGGATCCGGGAGACCAGGAAGACCTCGTAATCCATCGCCAGGCCGAAGAGGACGCCCATCAGGATGATCGGCAGGAAGCTGATCACGCTCCCGGTGTGGGTGACGTGGAGGGCGCCGGCCAGCCAGCCCCGCTGGAAGACCAGGGCGGTCACCCCGAACGCCGCGCCCACCGAGAGCAGGTAGCCCGCCGTCGCCTTGATCGGCACCGCCACCGACCGGAACACCATGGTCAACAGCACCAGCGACAACCCGACCACCAGCAGGCCGAACGGGATCAGCGCCCCGCCGAGCCGCGCCGAGACGTCCACGCCGACCGCGGTGATGCCGGTGACCGCGGTGTGCACGTGATACTCCGCGTAGAGGTGCGGCTCCAGCGCCCGCAGCCGCGCGACCAGGTCCGCGGTCGCCTGCGAGTCCGGCGAGCTGTCCGGAATGACCTGGACGATCCCTATCTCGGCCTGTGGATCGGGTGTGGATATCGGCACCAGCGCCACACCGGGCACGTCCGCGATCTCCGCACCGAGCCGATCCATCAGCCCCACCGGATCGTGTGACCCGATGATCTCCACGGTGACCAGCAGCGGACCGTTGTACCCGGCCCCGAACTCCCGCGTGATGACGTCGTACGTCTCCCGGGCCTGACTACCCGCCACCTCGCTGGCCCCGTCCGGGAGCGCCAACCTCAGCTCCCCGGCCGGAATCGCCAGCACCCCCAGTCCGACCAGCACCAGAACGATGGTGACCACGGGCTTCCGGGTCGCTGCCCGCACCCAGAACCCGGCCCACCCATCGCCTCCAGGTCTGCCCGATTTCTCAGTTTTTAAGCGCATTTGTCGACCGACAGAGTGGGTGCGCAGGCGCAGGCGGGGCCACAGGCGGGGACGCAGGCGCAGGCGGGGACGCAGGCGCTCACCCGAGATCGCCAGCAGGGCCGGGATCAGCGTGATGGCGATCAGGACCGCGACGGCGACCGCGAACGCCGCGCACAGACCCATCGTGGTGAGGAACGGAATACCCGCCACCACCAGGCCGACCAGGGCGATCACCACCGTGAGACCGGCGAAGACCACGGCGGAACCGGCCGTGGCGACCGCTCGCGCGATGGAGTCCCCGATCGCCAGGCCGGCGCGCAACTGGTCACGGTGACGGGAGAGGATGAAGAGCGCGTAGTCGATGCCCACCGCCAGGCCGAGCATCATCGCCAGGGTCACCGCCGTGGACGGGACCGTGCCGACCGCCGTGGCGCCGTAGAGCAGGCCGACCGACAGGCCGACGCCGAGCACCGCGGTCAGCAGCGGGATCCCCGCCGCGATCAGTGAGCCGAACGTCACCAGCAGCACCATCAGGGCGACCAGGAGCCCCAGCCCCTCTGTCGGGGTCGGTTTCGGCACCCGGTCGGCGTACGCGTCACCCCCGACCTGGACCCGGGCGGCCGGAAGGCGCTCCGCCAGGGCGGAACCGAGCTCGTCGACCGCGGCCTTGGTCGTCGCGGTGACGTCCATGAAAGCGACGTCGAACTGCACCGTGATCAGCGCCGCCCGCGCGGTGACGTTCCCCCGGAAGCGGTCGTCGAACGGGGAGATCACCCCGATCACCTGGTCGAGCGTCGCCGCGCGGGTGACGGCGTCCTCGATCGCGCTCCTCGCCGCCGCGCCGCGCGGGTTCACGCCGGTGACGACGATCTGCGCCGAGGAGCCGCTGACCTCGGGGAAGACACGTTTCAGGGTGTCCAGGGCGGTCTGCGACCCGGAGCCGGGGATGGTGAACGCGTCGTCGGTGCCGCGGGAGATCAGCAGCCCGCCGCCGGCCAGCAGGACCACGGCGAGCAGCCAGGCGGTGAGGGTACGGCCGGGGTGGCGTACGACGGAGACGGCCAGACGATGGAGAGCGGAAGACACGGGGGTGCCCCCTTCGAGGTGGCGCCACGGCACGCGGCGCCACTAGCCAAACTGCACAAGCGTGTGCACGTTAGCTATCTACTCATCCATGTGCAACTTACGAAGTCTTTTTGGCCTGCTCTACGGCTGTTTCGGCATCTTCGGGCGGCAGGCCCGCCGCGATCAGCACGGCCGCCGCGGCCCTCGTGCCGTCGTCCGGCCAGAGCCCGTCGTTCACCGACTGGACCAGCGACAGGGTCAGCCCCTGCAGCGCCGACGTGAGCACCTCGGGCGGCAGATGCGTGGCGAACCGGCCGGTCGCCCGCCCCCGCCGCAGCAACTCCAGCGCCTGCGCACGGATCGGCGCGAGCAGCTCCCGCAGCCCGGCCGCGCCCAGATCCGCCTCGGCCAGCGTCATGAGCAGGCGATACTCCGCCCCGACGGCCCAGACGGTGAGCGCGAAGTCGGCGAGGGCCACCTCAGGGTCCAAAGCCGATCTATCGGTACGCCCGAGCGCGCCGAGCAGGTGCGCCGAGACCTGATCGGCCAGCCCGTCGAGCAGCGCGTCCCGGGTCGGGAAGTGGGCGTAGACCGTGCGCCGGACGACACCGGCGGCCTGGGCCACGTCGTCCATGCTGGCCGTGGGCTGACGGGCCAGCAGGTCACGCGCGGCGCGGAGGATCCGCTCCCGGTTCTCCTCGGCATCCCGGCGTCTGGCGGTCATGCCGAAACCTTAGTGCGAAGAGCCCGGAAAAATATTTGGGCGCGCTCCCAAGCAACCTTTCCGCCTTCCCGCGACACTGAAGAAGTCGCATGAACCCCCCACCATGCGGAAGGGCCAGACATGTCCTCACTCCACCGGCGGCCACCCTCGCCGACGAAGCGGCGCCTCCTCTGGATCGGCGCCTGCATGCTGGCCGCGACCTCGACCGTCGCCGTACTCAAGCCGGCGCTCGCCGCGACCGGCTGCGGCGTCGACTACCGGGTGACCAACGAGTGGTCCGGCGGTTTTCAGGGCTCGGTCACGCTGACCAACCTGGGTGACCCGATCACGGCGTGGAGCCTGGTCTTCGACTTCCCCGCCGCCGACCAGAAGCTGACCCAGGGCTGGAGCGGCACCTGGACGCAGAGCGGCACCACGGTCACCGCGACCAACGCGGCGTGGAACGGGTCGATCGCGACCGGCGCCAAGGTCGACGTCGGCTTCACCGGGACCGTGGGCGCCGGCAACCCGGTGCCGACGTCGTTCTCGATCAACGGCACGAAGTGCACCGGAAGCACCGTCACGCCGTCGTCATCCGCATCGGCGTCCACGTCCGCTTCGGCTTCGGCCTCCGCGTCGGCATCGGCGTCGGCATCGGCGTCGGCGTCGGCGTCGGCGTCGGCGTCGGCGTCGGCGTCGGCGTCGGCTTCCACGAGTGCCGACCCGTGGAATCCACCGTCCACCCTGGTCGAGCCGCTCGCCGCGGTCTGGGAGCACGAGGAGTCGACGTACAGCGACCTCTACGGCTTCAAGAACTACGGCTGGGACCAGATCATGGCGAACGGCGGCACGATCAACTACTGCGTGCGCTGGGACGACGACGGTCAGGTCACCGCAACGCAGCGGGACGCCGTACAGACCGCGCTGCAGAAGCAGTACCAGAAGTGGATGGACGCCATGCTCGACGACGGGCAGGGCTGGGACGGCTGGCCGTACCGGGACGTCGCGGTGAAGGTGGTCGGCTGGGCCGTCCGCGACCGCTCCCAGCTGGAGTGGACCGACGACTCGGTGGACGTCTACGTCAACGACATCAACGAGGACGCCCCGCAGTGCGGCGAACCGTGCGGTCGCTTCTTCCACCAGGACGCCGACTACTCCGGATGCCCGGGCGGCGCGTCGCACCACTACGACAACTCGCTCTGGCTCACCGAGGGCTTCGAGGGCGGCGCCGGCGGCGACTGGGGTCAGCGGATCGGCTCGGAGTACTTCATGAGCAACCTGACCACCGAGAACATCCACATCCTGCTGCACGAGATGGGTCACACGTACGGTCTGGACGACTTCTACGACTGGGACCCGCTGAACGGCACGGCCGGCTTCCTGATGATGGCCGGCAGCGCCACCCAGATCACCGACTTCGACAAGTGGATGTTCCGCGACTTCTGGCGTCACCTGAAGAGCCGATACGGGCTCTGATCGCCCCGGGCGCGCGGTCACGACCAGGGTGGCCACGCGCCCGGCCCGTCACCCGGGTGCCTGAAAGTTCGGCCGAGCCCGCCCGGCCCGAAATGCCGCGATAGTAGAAAACGGCTATGAGACAGGCGGTCGTCACCGGCGCGAGCATCGGCGGGCTCCTCGCCGCCCGCGCCCTGCACTCCTCGTTCGACCGGGTCCTCGTCCTCGACCGGGACATCCTGCCGGAGACCGCGAAGGCGCGCCGGGGCGTACCGCAGAGCCGTCAGGCACACGCGCTCCTGGCCCGCGGCGGGGCGGCACTCGACGAACTCTTCCCCGGTTTCCTCGACGAGATGCGCACGGCCGGGGTGCCGGAGGACGACGCGCACGACGGCTGCCAGTGGTACCTCGACGGCTACCCGATGCGCCGGGCGCCATCGCCGATCTCGGTCTTCGGCCCGACCCGCCCGCTGCTCGAACACCTGATCCGCGAACGGGTCCGCGCCCTGCCCAACGTCCGGATCGCCGCCGGCAGCGAGGTCGTCGGCCTGCTGCACGACGGCCGGGTGCGCGGCGTCCGCACGCGACGGGGTGAGATCGCGGCCGACATCGTGGTCGACGCCGGCGGGCGCGCGTCGCGCTTCCCACTCTGGCTTCGCGATTTCGGGTACGGCGAGGTGCCCACCAGCACCATCCGGACCGACGTCGTCTACATGACACGCCACTACCGCGCCGCACCCGGCGTGGACGTGTTCGCGGTCGTCGTCACGCCGTACCCCACGATGCCGCGCAGTGGCGTGATCATCAGGCAGGAGGGTGACCGGATCGTGGTCCTCCTCGCCGGCATGCTCGGTGACGAGCCGCCGACCGACGACGCCGGCATCCTCGCGTTCGCCGAGTCGCTGCCCGGCACCGAGATCGCGGACTTCCTGCGAACCGCGGAGCCGCTCGACGAACCGGTGCGGATGCGGTACCCGGCGAGCGTCCGGTACCACTACGAGCGGCTGCCCCGGCTCCCCGAGGGATTCCTGGCGATCGGCGACGCGCTCTGCAGCTTCAATCCGATCTACGGCCAGGGCGTCACCGTCGCGGCGCTGGAGGCGCAGGTCATGGCCGGTATCACCGCGACCGACGCGAAGCGGTACTTCGCCGAGGCGGCCCGGCTGCTGCGGACTCCGTGGTCGCTGGCGGTCGGCGGCGATCTCCGTTTCCCCGAGGTGGTGGGCCGCCGTGGGGTGCTGGACCGGGTGCTCAACGGCTATCTGACCCGGTACAGGGCGGCCGCCTCGGTGGACCCGGCGCTCGGCGCGGCCTTCCTCCGGGTGTCCAACATGCTCGCCGAGCCGACCCACCTGCTCGCGCCGGGCCGTCTGCTGCGGGTCCTGCGGGCCGCACCACGCGCGACACCCGCGCCCTTTGGCACGGCTCACATTCCGTACGGGCCGGGATGCGAGATCAACGAGAGTCGGTAGACTGCACCGCATGGCAACGATCATCGTGCGCGGTTTGCTGCGCCGGACGCTGCCGACCCTGCTCGCGTTGCTGCTCTCCGGCTTCGCCGTGCTGCCCTTCACCGCCGGCTCCGCGGAGCCCGCCACCAGCCGCGCCTCGATCGCGGCGGCACACATCGGACAGACCGCCACCCCGTCACCGGACGAGGTGGCCGAGCCCGACCCTGACCCGGTCCCGCCCGTCGACGACGTGGCGGGCGCACCCGCGGTCTCCGACACCACCCAGGCGGCGCCCGCTCAGGCGACCGTGCGGGCCAGCGGGTCCCGCGCTCCCCCGGCCAGTCTCGCGTGATCTGAGCCCGTCTCCTCCCGGACGGCAGCCAGCACCTGTTCGGAGCCCCCCGGGCCCGAAACGGATCACCCCTCGGCCACCGCGTGGCCACTCCACGAGACTCGTTGGGAAGACTCTGTCATGAACACGTTCTTCGACCAGTCCGCCGCCGGCACCGCGATCTGGGCCCTCCTCCTGCTCCTCGCCGTCCCCGCCGTCGTCGTCCTCGCCAGCCCGTACGGCGTACGCCACCCGCGCCTGACCGTCAAGCAGGCGATGACCATGGCCCGCCGCATCGGCGAGCAGCGCCGGGAGCGCCAGGCCGCCGCCGAGGAGCAGGTCCGGTACGCGGCCGAGCTGCACGTGGTCGCCGAGCGCGCGCACCACGCGGCCGACCGCTGGCAGCAGCGCTGGGAGGAGGCCGGGCGCGAGGTCGAGTCCCGCTGGCAGGACTGGCAGGACGCGCAGGACCGGCTGGACCGGGCGCACGGAGCCGCCGCGTACGCCAAGCCCCGCACCGCGCAGAGCCCGACCGAGTACGCCGACCGCGAGCGCTGGATGCACCGCGCGGTGGCCGAGGCCGTCGAGCGCGGCGAGCTGGGCTTCCCGGCCATCACCGACGCGGCCGCCGGGCGCGGCTGGGACCCCCGCCTGCACCCGTTCGACCAGCAGCTCGCCGTCCTGCGCGCCAGCATCGCGTACCTGGGCGACCGCTACCACCGCGCCGTCGCCGCCGAGCAGGCCGCCTGGCACGACGCCCAGCTGGCCCGCCGTACCCGCGACGACCTCGGCTGGGAACTCGCCGACGCCACGGCCCACGCCGCCGACCTGACCGGCGGCCTCCCCACCCCGGCCACCACAGCCCACACCGCAGTCAAGGTCCGCGCCGCCTGAGCCCGCGTCAGGGGACGATCACGGCGCGGCCGCGCAGGGTGCCCTTCTGCATCCTCTGGTAGGCGCCGAGGGCCTCGTCCAGGGTGAACGTCTCCATCTCCGGGGTGACCAGGCCGCGGGCGCCCAGGTCCAGGACCTCGGCGAGTTCGCTGCGGGAGCCCCAGTACGTGGTCTGCAGGCTGGCCTCGTACGGGATGGAGAAGAACGACACCGCGAGCGTGCCGCCGCCGATGCCGACGACGGTCACGTCGCCGACCTGGCGGACCACCGACGCGGCCAGGGCCATCGTCGGGTCCGCGCCGACGAAGTCCAGGACCACGTCGGCACCGTGGCCGTCCGTGGCCTTGCGGATCTCGTCGGCGGCGCCGCTGCCCGCGGGGACCATCAGGTCGGCGCCGTACTTCTCGGCCAGCTCGAGCGCCTCCTTGCGGTTGTCGACGGCGATGATCCGGGCGGCCGTGGTGGCCTTGAGGATCTGCACGCCGACGTGGCCCAGGCCGCCGACCCCGATCACCACGGCGGTGCTACCCGGCGCGAGCTTCGGCCAGGACCGCCGGATCGCGTGGTACGGCGTCAGACCCGCGTCGGTCAGCGGAGCCGCCTTGACGGGGTCCAGTCCGGCCGGCAGCGGCACCAGGTGCCGGACGTGGTGGACCAGCATGAACTCGGCCATGCCGCCGTCCACGCCGAGTCCGCCGCCACCGCCCGGCGCGGGCGCGGCGCCCGGGTTCTCGCAGTACGGCTCGACACCCTGCCGGCAGCGTGGGCAGTCGCCGCAGCCCCACGGCCCGTAGACGGCGACCGGCGCCCCGATCGACAGCCCGGTCACCCCGTCGCCGACCGCGTGCACCCAGCCGGCGTTCTCGTGCCCGAGCGTGAACGGCGGGCCCCAGCCGAGTGCGCCCTCCTCGAAGTCGTGCATCAGGTGCAGGTCGGAGTGGCACGCCCCGGCACCACCGATCTTGACCACGACCTGCCCGGGCCCGGGGACCGGCGGTTCGACCTCGGTCAGCACCGGCTCGGACTTCCACGACATCAAACGCAAAGCACGCACAGCTGCACTCCCTCCGACGGTCGGCCCACCCCCTCATCGTCGCCGCCGGCCGGTGCCCGCACCCCGCTTATGGACGGATCTGGAACGTACGCCGATAGTGCTGCGGGGTGACCCCCAGGACCGCGTGCATGTGCTGGCGCAGCAGCGTGGCGCTGCCGAACCCGGACTCGGTGGCGATCCGCTCCACCGGCAGGTCGCTGGTCTCCAGCAGGGTGCGCGCCCGGTCGACGCGCTGCGCGATCAGCCACTGCAGCGGGGTCACGCCCACCTCGGCGACGAAGCGGCGGCTGAAGGTCCGCTTGGTCATGGTCGCGTGCCCGGCCAGGTCGGCCAGGGTGAGCGGCCGGTCCAGCCGGGTCAGCGCCCACGCCCGGGTCGGCCCGGTACCGACCGACGAGTCCGGCGGGGTCGGGTGCGCGATGAACTGGGCCTGCCCGCCGTCCCGCCAGGGCGCCACCACGCAGCGGCGGGCGGCGTCGTTGGCGATCGTCGCACCGTGGTCGGTCCGGACGATGTGGACGAACAGGTCGATGCCGGCCGCCGCCCCGGCCGAGGTGAGGATCCGCCCGGCGTCGACGAAGAGCACGTCGGGGCGGACCTCGACGGCCGGGAAGAGCTCGGCGAGCCGGTCGCTCAACGACCAGTGCGTGGTGGCCGCGTGCCCGTCCAGCAGGCCGGCCGCGGCGAGGATGAACGCCGAGGTGCAGGTGCTGACCACCCGGGTGGCCTCGGGCAGCGAGCGCAGCGCCGCGATCGCCCCGGCGTCGAACTCCCCGGTGGCGAGGGCGGCCGCGGACGGCTCCTGGGTGGCGACCACGACGGTGTCGGCCCCGGCGAGCGCCTCCCGCCCGTACGGCACCTGGATCGAGAAGCCCGCGTTGGTGCGCACCGGCCCGCCGTCGAGGGAGCAGGTCACCACCGTGTAGAGCGGCTCGCCGCCGGGGGCGTACGCCTCGTTGAGCACTCGGGCCGGGATGCCGAGGTCGAACGGCATGACCCCGTCCAGGGCGAGGACGACCACGCGATGAACCATGGCACGAATCTTACGCACAATGTCATTCGAGCCACTGTTCGCCGATCGGCGCTCGATCGAGACTCGTTGTCATGAGCGAGAACGACACCATGACCGCGGTACGCCAGCACGCCTTCGGTGGCCCGGAGGTGCTCACCGTCGAACGCGTTCCCCGGCCGGCGCCGCTCCCCACCGAGGTGCTGGTCCGGGTGCACGCCGCGGGCGTCAACCCGGTCGACTGGAAGACCCGCGGCGGCACCGGGATGGCCGGCGTGCTCGGCGAGCCGCCGTTCGTCCTGGGCTGGGACGTGGCCGGGGTGGTCGAGGAGGTCGGCTTCGGCGTCACCACCCTCTCCCCCGGCGACCGGGTCTACGGGATGCCCTGGTTCCCGCGGGCCGGCGGCGGGTACGCCGAGTACGTCACCGCCCCCTCCCGCCACTTCACCCGGATGCCCGCGGGCAGCACGTTCGAGCAGGCCGCCGCGGTTCCCCTGGCCGGGCTGACCGCGTGGCAGGCGCTGGTCGACACCGCGGCCGTCGGGCCCGGACAGCGTGTGCTGATCACCGCGGCGGCCGGCGGCGTGGGGCATCTCGCGGTCCAGTTCGCCAAGGGCCTCGGTGCGTACGTGATCGGTGTGGCCGGCCCCCGCAACCAGGAGTGGCTCGCCGGGCTGGGCGCCGACGAGGTCCTCGACTACACGACCGGGCACGTCGAGAAGGCGGTCGCCG
Organism: Actinoplanes sp. NPDC051851; assembly: GCF_040681165.1. Taxonomy (NCBI): domain Bacteria; kingdom Bacillati; phylum Actinomycetota; class Actinomycetes; order Micromonosporales; family Micromonosporaceae; genus Actinoplanes; species Actinoplanes sp. NPDC051851. The sequence goes on from NZ_JBFAYF010000038.1 coordinate 75,038, forward strand.
ACGTCGACGTGGTGCTCGACCTGGTCGGCGACGGCGCCCCACTGCTGGGGACGCTGCGGCCGGGCGGTCTGCTGATCGCGGTGCCGGCCGGAGTCTCCCCGGAGCTGGCGACCGCCGCCGCGGCGGCCGGAGTCCGGGTGACGCCGTTCCTGGTGGAGCCGGACGGTCCGGCGCTGGCCCGGATCGCCGCGCTGATCGAGAGCGGTGCGGTCACCGTCGAGGTCGCCGAGGTGGTGCCGCTCGCCGAGGTCGCGGAGGCGCACCGGGAGGCCGAGCGGGGCCACACGCGCGGCAAGGTCGTGCTGCGGGTCGCCTGACCGACCGCGTTAGGGTCGGGCGCGATGGACATCATCGACGCCGTGGTGGGCGGGCTGCGGGCGGGGCACGCCTACGGGCGGCGGATCGGCCGGCGCGGGGCCTGGGGAGTCCGTTTCCCGCCCTTCAGCGGTACGGGTTTCCACGTCGTGCTCTCCGGCGACGGCTGGGTCACCGCCGCGGGCACCGCGCCGACGGCCGTCCACCCCGGCGACGTCGTGCTCGTCCCACACGGCGCCGAGCACACCCTCAGCCACGCGCCCGGCCAGTCCGGCGTCCTCCACGACGTCACGGAGATCCCCGACCCGGACGGATCGCCGGTCGACTTCGCGTTCCTCTGCGGCGTCTACCGGCTGGGCCGGGTGCCGCCGCACCCGCTCCTGGAACGGCTACCCGACGTCGTCGTGGTCCGCCCGCACCGCGACGACCAGCTCCGCGGTCTCGCGTCCCTCCTCGCGCAGGACGTGGACCGGGCCCGGCCCGGCGACGGGGTGACCCGCGCGGCCCTGATCGACCTGATCGTGGTGCACCTGCTGCGCCGGGTGGACGCGTGGCCGGCGGTGGGTGACCCGGCGATCGCCCCGGCGCTGGACGCCCTGCACGGCGCGCCGCAGCGGGTGTGGACCACGGCGGGACTCGGCGCGACCTGCGGGATGTCGCGGGGTGCGTTCAGCCGCCGGTTCACGGCCGCGGTCGGCGCGCCGCCGATGACGTACCTGACCCGGCTGCGCCTGGCGACCGGCGCCCGGCTGCTCCGGGAGACCGACCAGCCGCTGGACGCCGTCGCCCGCCGGGTCGGCTACTCCACGGGCGTCGCCTTCGCGCACGCCTTCCGCCGCGAGTACGGCCTGGCACCCGGCCACTTCCGCCGGGACGGCCGCATGCCCGAGCACGGCCCGGAACCCGGTCACCTCCGCCGGGACGGCGGCACGTCCGAGCATGGAACGGGCACTCTGGATCATGGTGGTCGGGCGCGCCCGCTGATTCCGTAGTGCCATGACCACCACCGTTCGCTACCGGAACCCGCGGCAGGACAGCGCTCGCTGGGACGCCCTGAACCTGCGGCCCGACGACATCGTCGTCACCGCGCCGATCAAGTCGGGGACCACCTGGCTCCAGACGATCTGCGCGCTGCTGATCTTCCGGACCGCCGAGCTCCCCGAGCGGCTGGGCGAGCTGTCGCCGTGGGTCGACGCGACGTTCACGCCGATCGAGACGGTCCGGGAACGCCTCGACGGCCAGCGGCACCGGCGCATCCTCAAGACGCACACACCACTGGACGGACTTCCCGAGAAGACCGGTCTCCGGTACGTCGCCGGAGCGCGTGACCCGCTCGACGTGGCCGTGTCGTTCTACCACCAGACGAGGAACCTGGACGCCGTCGCGCTCTCCCGGCTGCTCTCGGTCGACGTACCGGAGCCGGTCCTGCCCCCGCTTCCCGACTGGGTGGCGGCCTGGGCCGGGGAGCGGGTGGACGACGTACACGGCCGGAACGAGACCCTGCAGGGGGTGCTCCACCACGTCACCCGGTCCTGGGAACGGCGTACCCGGCCGGACGTCCTGCTGGTCCACTACGCCGATCTCGTCGCGGACCTCGACGGCGGGATGCGCCGGATCGCCACGCACCTCGGCATCACGATCCCGGAGGACGCCTGGCCCGGGCTGGTCGAGGCGGCGAGCTTCTCCCGGGTCAAGGAGCGGGCGGACGTGTTCGCCCCGGTCGGGCCGCTGCGCGATCGGGCCGCGTTCTTCCACCGCGGTGTGAACGGGAGCGGGAGCGAGGTGCTCGGTGAGAGCGGGCTGGAATCGTACCGGAAAAGGCTTTTGGGCCTTGCGAAGCCGGATCTGGTCGAATGGCTGCGGGGTGGGAGCGCTTCCATTCCCGAGTGGATTGGCGCGCATTTGTGAGGCGATGTCCGGACGGCGGTCTCACGAACGCCCGGCGCCATTGTTAGGAGACCTCGGGAACCTCAAAGATCCCTTGGAGACGGGCCATTCCATTCGCTCTCCAAGGGGGACACTTTGTCCGCGAAACGCAGTTCGGTCATCATCAGCGCCATCGCCGCCGTCGGGCTCGGGATAGCCGGGATCACGCTCATTCCGTCGGCGAGCGCGGCGACCACGGCGTACCCGAAGGGCCCGGCGCCGACCACCAGCAGCATCGAGGCGAGCACCGGGCCGTTCGCGATCTCGCAGACCTCGGTGTCGCGGCTGACGGTCAGCGGCTTCGGCGGTGGCGACGTCTACTACCCGACCAGCACCAGCTCGGGCACCTTCGGCGCGGTGGTGATCGCGCCGGGCTTCACCGCCTACAAGTCGAGCATGGCCTGGCTGGCGCCGCGGCTCGCCTCGCAGGGCTTCGTCGTGTTCAACATCGACACTCTGACCACTTCGGATCAGCCGGACAGCCGGGGCCGCCAGCTGCTGGCCGCCGCCGACTACCTGACCGGGCAGAGCAGCGTGCGCACCCGGATCGACGCCACCCGGGTCGCGGTGATCGGCCACTCGATGGGCGGCGGCGGCACCCTGGAGGCGTCCCGCAGCCGACCGTCACTGCAGGCGGCGATCGCGCTGACCCCGTGGAACCTGACCAAGTCGTGGACCGGGAACGCCGTTCCGACCCTGGTGGTGGGCGCGGACGGGGACACCGTGGCGCCGGTCGCGACGCACGCCGAGCCGTTCTACACCAGCCTGCCGGCCAGCCCGGGGAAGGCGTACCTGGAGCTGAACAACGCGACGCACTTCTCGCCGAACAGCTCGAACACCACGATCGCGAAGTACACCATCTCCTGGGTCAAGCTCTTCGTCGACAACGACACCCGCTACCAGCAGTTCGTCTGCCCCGGGCCGAGCGCGAGCCTGACCGTCGAGGAGTACCGGAGCAGCTGCGCCAACTTCGTGATCTGACCGCTTTTGCACTGACGTCTCACGGTCGCCTCACTGCCGTCTCGCGGCCGACTTACGGACGGCTTACGGCCGACTCGCGAACGGCTCGCGGACGGCTCACGCCGGGAGCAGGGCCCGCAGCGCCGGTTCGGCCACCTCGAAGTCGATCTCCTCCATACCGAGGACGCGGCTGTAGACGACCGACTCCATCAGCCGGACGTACAGGTAGGCGCGCCGGCGAAGGTCCTGCTCCCCGGCGGTGACGCCACAGCTCAGAAAGATCTCCACCTGAGCGTCGACAGCCCTCTGATGTACGTCGGTGGCCGCGGTGATCAGTACCCGGGCCGCGGTCTGCGGCTCCTCGGCCACGAACCGCTCGAGCTGCTGCGCGGTGCCGACGAGCTCGGCGAAGCGGCGGGACAGGTCGATCACCCGGTCCGCGCCGGCGCCGACCGCCTCACCGCCGGCCTCCTCGATGAAGAGCCGCCCGATCGCCCAGAACACCTCCCCGAGGAGGGCATCCCGGCTGCCGACCGCCCGATAGAGCGTGGCCCGGCTGATCGTCATCTCCGCCGCGAGCATTTCCATGTCGATGGTGGAGTTTTTTAGAAAATGCATCGCCGCCCCACGCAGAAGCGCCCCGGATTCGATGACGCGACGCGTGGCAGGCATATCGACTCCCTTCACCACGACACGAACAGCGACCGGAGAACGCATGTTAACCACACGAATACGAGCCGCCAACCCTCAACGAGTCCCCGGCGCTTTTCTTCTCGAGTGTCCCGCGAGACTCAGCGCGGCCGGGGCCGGGGATTCACGTCGCCGGCCGGAGCGGTCTGCGGGCCGGCGACCACCCCGTGAGGCGCCCCCTCACGGGGTGGTCAAGGCGTGGAGCTCGTCGGTGGCCCGCGTGATGAGCGCGGCGAGGCCGGTGGCGGTGGTGCCGTCCCATGCCCGGCTCGCGTACTCGAAGACGACGGCGCCGGCGCCCGCGGCCAGCCGGGCGGCGGGCTCGGCGACGCGGCGTTCCACGAGGGCCTGGATCAGCGCCTCGGTCAGCGTCGCCGACTTGGATTGGGCCCGCTCGCGGAGCGCGGGTGTGGTGGCGATGAGTCCGGCGCGGCGCTCGGCGGTCGGCCGGCCGGCGACGAACAGCGGGATGGCCGCCGTGTAGGCACCCAGGACGAGGGAGAGTGCGGAGACTTCGTCCGAGGCCGACGCGATGGCGCCGACCATGACGTCTCGCAGCTCCGTCTCGCCGTCGAACAGCACCTCGCGCTTGTCGGCGAAGTGCCGGAAGTACGTCCGCTCGGTGACGCCCGCCCGTGCGGCGATCTCGGCGGTGGTCGTGGCGTCGTAGCCACGCTCGCGGTACAGCTCCAACGCCGCTTCCCGCAGTCTCGCGCGCGCTGCGGCACCACTTCTCGGCATGACCACATGCTACTTGACGACAGTGACTGACACTTCCCATAATAACGTCAGTAACTGTCGCTACCTCGAGTGGAGTGATCATGTCTTCCGTCGCGTCCCGTGTCATCCGTTTCCACCGGACCGGAGAACCCATCGACGTCCTACGTGAGGAGCGCATCGAGATCGCCGACCCGCCGAGCGGGCAGGTCCGCGTGCGGGTGCTGGCCGCCGGCCTCAACCCGGCCGACTGGGAGTTGTGCCGGGGTTTCCTGCCCGGAACGCTGCCGCGCGGGATCGGCTGCGACGTGGCCGGCATCGTGGACGCCGTCGGCGCCGACCCCGGCCGGCCGGTGACGGTCGGTGACGTCGTCTTCGGTACGGCCGATTTCGTGGGCCACCCCAGCGCCGGCGCGGCCGACTACGCCATCCTGAACAACTGGTCCCCCGTCCCGGACGGCCTCGACCCGGTGCGGGCGGCCACGCTACCGATGGTCGTGCAGACGGCGGTGTGGACGCTCGAGATCCTGAATCCGCAGCCCGGGAGCACGCTCCTGATCCACGGCGCCGGCGGCATGGCCGGCTACGCCTCCGTGCAGGTCGCCCTCCGCCGGGGCCTCCACGTGATCGCCACCGCCGGTCCCACGTTCGCCACCGACCTGGAGAAGTTCGGTGCCCGCGTCACCGGCTACGGCGAGGGCATGCCCGAGCGCGTCCGCGAACTCAACGGCGGCAACGACGTCGACCTCGTGCTCGACACGCCGCGCCCCAGTCCCGGGACCCTGCCACACCTGATCACCCTGGCCGGCGGCGACCCGAAGCGGGTGATGACGATCAGCAACCACGAGGAGGCCCGGTCACTCGGCGCCCGCGTCAACATCGACGAGCTGACGGCACAGGTCACCCCGACGGCCGACCTCCTGCCCCGGTACGCCGCCCTCACCGCCGAAGGAGAGTTCCACCTGCCGATCGCCCGGACGTACCCGCTGGACGAATGGCGGAGCGCCGTCGAGCTCAGCCTGTCCGGCAACCCGCACGGCAAACTCGTACTCCGGCCGGGCGACCACCCGAATCAGGCCGGGAACCAGGCCATGCCGACCGGGCGTTGATGGCAGGCTCCGGCGGCGCGCCGGTGAGCACGGACGACGGTGGAGTCGATGCCGACGGTCCACAGTCGGGGTCGCCGGCCGCCGTTCAGGCGTAGCCGCTCAGCGACGTGTTGCCAGGTTCCGTCCAGTACCCAGCGGCGTTTGCACTGGTAGACAGCCTGCCAGTTACCGAAGCGGGGTGGGATGTCCCGCCGGCGAACACCGGCCCGTTCGCGACCAGGCCGCTCTTCTCGACCCCCGATGGTCCGAAACGACGCTGTGCGGCCGTCAGTGGGCGGTCATGGTCGGCGGTGACGGTGGAGTGGTCGGTCGCTATGACCGGACGGCGTTCGCGCCGACCTGTCGCCGTTGCCTCGCCCTCATCGACCGGCACTTCTCGAAGCCGGAGCCCGACGACCGGCTGGCCTTGGTAGCCCGACTCGCCTCCGACGTCGTCATCGACCTGCACGGGTACGCCGAGATTCACGGCGTACCCGGCGACCAGCAGGACCAGCTTCGCAAGGCCGTCCGCGCCCGCATCCGGCAAAGGACCGGCTTCGCCGTACGCACGCACCTGATCAACGGCGCGATCTACATCGAGTGCGACGAGGCCTACAAGAAGTACGCCGACCGGCACGGCAGAGACGCCGCAGAGGCGATGAGCGCGGTGCTCAGCGGCGAGCCCGTACCCGAGCGGGAACGCGATTGGGTGATTTACTGGTCTACCTGGGGTGTTGCGTAAAGCGCCGGTCGGCGATCGCGCGGCGCCTCGCGGTCAAGCGCTGGCCGGGCGCGGCTTCACCCCGATCGGCAACCTACCGAGCGCCGTACAACTGCCGTACACTCGTCGTGGAGGTGGCTGATGGCGACGAAGACTGAGCGCATTGAGATGCGGACAGATCGTGACAGTGGGGCAAAGATCGCTCAGGCAGCTGAGCGGGAGCAGAAATCGGTCTCCGCGTTCGTGCTGGACGCGGCGACGTCGGCAGCCGACCGGGTGCTGGCCCGCAGTGAGCACACCATCATGCCGGCCAAGCAGTTCGACGAGCTTCTTCAGTCGCTGGACGAACCGGCCGCCGCTCCGGCATTGACCAGACTGGCCCGCCGGGAACGGCGGTTCATCCGAGAGTGACTGTTTGGATCTCCCGTGAACTCGGGTCTCAGCACGACCTCAGCAGCTTCGACTGCGGCAAAGAACCATTGAACACCTGGCTGACAGGGCAGAGCCGCCGCGCCCACGACGCAGGCACAGCCAGGACATACGTCTGGACGGCCGAGAACTCCAACGTCGTACGCGCCTACTACTCGATCGCGCCGACGCAGGTTGTCCGGGAAGGGCTGACAAGGTCGCAGACTGGCGGCTACTCGGTGATCCCGGCCTACCTATTGGCGCGACTCGCCCTTGACCAGAGCCTGCGTGGTCAAGGGCTCGGCGCTGAATTGCTCTTCGACGCGATTGACAAGATCGTACGTGCGGCAGTCGTCGGCGGCGGACGCCTGATCGTGGTCGACGCGCTGGACGACGACGCTGCGAAGTTTTACCTGCATCACGACTTCACCCCGGTCAAGGACAACCCGCATCGGCTGGTCATGACCATCGCGACAGCGCGGGCTGCGCTGGGCATCGGCACGGTCTCTGTCAGCTCGGACCCGGCCAGCCGGCTGATCTCGCTGGTGTTCGACACCCCCGAAGGGACGACAGTTCCCGTCGTGCTCTCCGCGGCCGAACTCGGAACGGTGGCAACCGCGTTGGAATCGCTGAACGAGCCCGAACTCAGCGAGGACGGCTTGCGCGCAGCCATCATCGCAGCGATCGGCCGTGACCCCTTCCACGACAGCTGATCCCCGTCACCCGCGCGAGTGAAGCCGTCCAGGCCGGTCGATAAGGTTGCCCGCGTTTTGATCGGACTCATGGTGGGAGATGCGCCCGATGGCGGATACCGCGATCTTGGATCGTGCTGGCGAGCTCAAGGGTGATCTGGTGAAGTTCTCCCAGCAGCCCCGATATGACCGGGCCGCGTCCGAGTTCCTCGACCACTACGGCAACGGTATCGAGGAACTCGACGAGCAGCGGCGGATGTTGCTGTGGGACTGCTTCATCCTGGAGCACAAGCTGGCCAACGGCCGGACCGTGGTGGAGCAGTTCGTCGCCGCCCGCACGGAGCTGCCCGAGACGGAGCGGGAGATGCTGTTGGGCTGGCAGGATGTCGTCCAGGGCCCGTTCGAGGTGATCCGCCGCGACGGGCCGGCGCTGATCGTGGAGAGCCTGGTCGACGAGCTGACCTACCGGGTGCGCTCGAACATGGGACCGAGCATCTTCCGGCACACCCCGCGCGGGTCATTCCTGATCGCCCGGCTCGTGAGAGTCGGCGACGAGTGGATGCTCTCGGGCCCGATCACCCCGCTGCGAAAGTCCGACCGGAACATCGCCTACCGGCTGGCGATGGACATGGCGTTGCGCACACCGGAGGCGGTGTTCCGCAACCCGGAGAAGCTGGACCTGGCGTGGAAGCAGCAGCGCACCGACCGGGACCGGTTCATCAAGCATTTCGGAGCCGATCTGGTCGTGTTTCCCGGTGACCAGGCGCAAGATCGGTTGAACGGCTTCTACGCGTTCTGCCGCGAGGAGATCCTCGGCCGCCCCGAACCTGACGGCCCGCCGGCCGAAGTCGCGGTGACCCTACCGGAGGACATGGTCTACTCCGAGACGGTCGCGTTGATCTACGACAAGACGGACGGGATCGGCTTCTACGCCGAGTTCGGGCTCGTCGAGCAGGCGTTCGCCAACCCGGACCTGCTCCGGCGCCGGCTCTGGCGTGAGCACACCCTGGAATATCTGCACGACGACAGCGTCGAACCCATGGTCATACGGCGGCTGGCCGAGCGGGACCCGGACAAGGCGACCACCGTCATCCGGCGGCTGCTGAAGCGACCGAAGTTCGACTGGAACCGCGACGGCGAGACGCTGCTGCGCGAGGTCAAACCCGGCTACTACGCCCGCCCGCCGCGCCCCCGGGTCAGCCCCGTCAGCGAACGACTCGCCGCATTCGTCACCCGGCAATGAATGCGACCGAGAAGACAAGATCCGGCCTCAACCTGCTCCTTCACGTTGCGTCTGTCGATCGCCGCCGGCCCGGGAACAGGGCGACCGTCCCGGGGTTCAGTCCGGCCAGGTCCAGTCCGGGCGCGGGGTGGCGGGGAACGGCTGAAGTCCCAGGTAGCGGCGGTAGGCGGCGTGGATCCACGCGGTTTCGGTGTCCGGAGGAAAGGCGAGGTCGGCCAGGGCAACGTCGCCGGTCTCTTTCGGTGACTGGCAGGTGGCGGTCAGGCCGCGCGCCTCGTTGTCGTAGTCGAGCCGGTGACGGTGACGGGAATGCCGGAACGTGTCAAGGGAATGGGGCCGACGGGAGTTAAACGGCCTGGAGTTCGGGCTGGGTTTGCTGGTCGGGCCGGTTGATCCAGACCTGGTCGGGCAGGTCGAGGATCTTGGATAGTGGCCGGCTGGTGGCAAACCGTTCCGGATGCGCGGCGCGGGCCGCGGCGAGGGTGTCCTCGCGGCCGGCGCGGACCTGGTGGTGGCCGTGGTGGACGTCGGCGGGGGTGTGCAGTCCGATGCCGGAGTGCCGGTGAGCGTGGTTGTACCAGGTCACGAACTCGGTCATGAAGGTCCGGGCGTCGGCAAGGGACGCGAAGCGGTCTGGGAAGACCGGCGCGTACGCCCGCACGCGCATCCGTTGGCAACTGTCGCACCAACCGACCCACGGAGCACACATGCGGGTTTTGCGACCACCCGCATACGTGCGTCTACCTGAATATATGCAGGTCAGGACGGTGCCCCCGGTAGGAATCGAACCTACGACACACGGTTTAGGAAACCGATGCTCTATCCCCTGAGCTACGAGGGCGCGAAGGCACATGCTACCCGACTCGCCGCTGACCACGGGTGACCACCAGTGCCCAACACTGCCCACCAGTAACCAGCAACAACGTCCGACCCACGTGTTCGACCCATGGAGCAGATCCCGAGCACGCGGATCACGTGGCAGCACGACGATGACCGATAGTGCCCACCAGTGACCACGGCTGCCCAGGAGTACTCATCGGTGACCACGACTCCCCGAGCATTTCTGGAGCACGCAAGGCGAAGGTCGACATCGGAACTTCAGCCTGCCCGGGCAGTCAGACTGGCCGTTCCTACCCATCACCAGTGCCGAACGCGGGGCGCGGGGCCGGGCGGCCCCGAAGACACCTCTCGAGGCGGCGCGGCAGGATCGTGAAAGTTGCGGTCGGCCACGCCTCGGGGCCGCGGCGCTCCGCGTGCGGATGGCGCGGCGGAGCCCGTCGGCGCGAAGCCCGCCCCGCGCTCGGCGCGTTCCGATAGCGCTGGCCAAGATCTCCATCGGGCAGGAGGCCATGTCGGCTCGCCACTACGATGACGCAGTCATCCTGCTGGAGCAGATGCGCCGCCACAACAAGGTGAGATCCTCGCCAACGGCGGACCGCCGGCGCTGGCACCGAGGACGTGCTGGTCGACGTGGCCCTGGCCGACGTTGAGATCCGCGCCGACGGCGTTCCGTCGGCGCGGGTCAGGTCCTGCCACACCGCGTCGCGTGCCTCATACGTTGAGATCCTCGCCGACGGCGGACCGCTGGCGCTGGGGGTCGCCGTCGGCTGGGTCGAGCGTGCGGGCATGGTTGAGATCCTCGCTGACGGCGGACCGCTGGCGCTGGCCGTCTGCGCAAGCTGGAGCAGGCGCGGTGGCCGATGGCGTTGAGATCCTCGCCGACGGCGGACCACCGACGCTGGTCTTGAGGACGGTGCCGACCAGGCCGGGGGCCTGCTGGTTGAGATCCTCGCCGACGGCGGACCACCGGCGCTGGCCCGGCAAAACACACAACCGGATCCGCGCATGACAAAGTTGAGATCCTCGCCGACGGCGGACCGTCGACGCTGGCGGTTTCACCGACACGTCCGTCCCGGTCAGAAACCATGGTTGAGATCCTCGCCGACGGCGGACCGCCGACGCTGGATGCGCACCTGGCGGAGGACCTGACCTCCGAGGTGTTCCTGTTGAGATCCTCGCCGACGGCGGACCGCCAGCGCTGGACATCCGGGACGCGGCGACGAGGGAGTCGTGGCCGTTGTTGAGATCCTCGCCGACGGCGGACCACCGGCGCTGGCCACCTGCGAACCGAGCCGGTCCAGTGCGCCGAACGCGTTGAGATCCTCGCCCACGACGGACCGCCGGCGCTGGCGGTGACCGAGTAGGCGACCCGGTTGAACATCGCGTTGAGATCCTCGCCGACGGCGGACCGTCCTGGTGAGACCCAGCGCCGACGGCCGTCCGTCGGCGCTGGGTGCACGAGAGGCCACGCGCGAGCCGCACATCACGGTAGTTGAGATCCTCGCCGACGGCGGTCCGTCGACGCTGGCGTACCGGCCGATCTTCTCCACGGTCAGGTGCAGGTTGAGATCCTCGCCGACGGCGGCCCGGCGGCGCTGGGCGCGTGCCGAGGTGCACCCGCCAGGACGCGTGGTGGTTGAGATCCTCGCCGACGGCGGTCCGGCGGCGATGGAGACCGTCGAGGACTGGCTCGACTACTGGGTGGAGTTGAGATCCTCGCCGACGGCAGTCCGTCGACGCTGGCACTGCACGCACCTCGACATCACGACCGACCAGATGGTTGAGATCCTCGCCGGCGGCGGAGCGCTGGCGCTGGGTGGCGACGGCAGCTCCTCCGATGCCACAGCGAACTCGTTAGCTATGTCGGTGGTGACGTTGACGGCCCAGCACACCGCCCGGCCCGTGGCGGAGACCTCAGCCATCGCGGCGAGCAGAGCGCGTTCGTCGTTGACGACCCGATGGGAGTAGACGAGTCGGCCTCCGACATCGATCACGGCGATGTGGTGGTGTTCCTTGCCTATGTCCACGCCGACCCAGATCTTAACCACCGAGACTGCCCCTCTTCGCTGCTGACGTCGTGTCCTGCGGTCGGCGTCCAGGGCCGGCTCACCTGGGTACCCGCACCTTCGTGCTCAGCGATCAACGTCGCAGGTTCCCATCAGCGTCTCTTCCCCATGTACCTGCCCATGAACGAGGGGAAGTGCGGGCGGCATCTCCTACCGTCAGTCGTGACCATCGACGAAACCATCACCGCCATACCGGCTCCCCTGTAGACCGATCAAAAGACACCGTGTCCCGCCGATGCGATACGCCCCGAGACTGCTTTCAGCGAGTTCCGAGTAGCTGCGCGCAATGGCTAACATCGTCGATGGATGGTTGTCGACGGCCCAAGGAGCGTTGTGGTCGAGCCAGAATCGGGTCTTTCAGCGGTGTGCGACGTGTGCAACCGGATCGTTGCACCCAGCAAGGGGACCCTGTGGGTGGACGATCGTGAGATCGAAGCAGTGCGGGGCGGTGTCACGGCGTGGGAGACAAATCATCCCTCCGACGAGCTGGCCTCGGCTGGCGACCTTGCTAAGCGTCCGAGTCCTGCCCGATGGCGGGTTACCCATACTGCCTGCGATCCCGGCGCGCCCGGTGACATCTACGCCATCGAGTTGAAGCGGATCCAGTCCTTCCGTGACCTAGCCGGCTGGACGACTCACCTCATGGGTACGAGCTGGTTGCAGTACACCGACTGGGACGCCCTCGTCACCGGGGCGCTCGGCGGGGGCAAGCGACGCCTCAGGTCGAAACATAAAGATCCCTGGATGGCCTGATCTCATCCAGCTCGAAAACCACCTGGCCCTGCACCGCCGTCGGCGGGGCACTCGACGGATGTGAGTTGACTGGAGGGGTGCGATGGCCGAGAACCCGGTATTTCTCGATCCGGAACCACATTCGTGGCGCAGCCGCAGGATCGAGGTTCAGTCTGGACGCCGCCATGCGGTCATCACGCTCAACCGCGACGGCTACGTCGACACTCACCACGACGAGAGCGGGGAGCTATCGCCCGAATTCCAGGAGACGGTAGACCGGCTGCGGATGGTGTTCATCGACCGGCTCGTCCTTGACGGGAACACGGGCAGTTTCGCCTGGGGCGGTGGCGGCAGGTACATCACACTGCATGTGCCGTACCCATGTGTTGATGAGGTCGTCGATGCCCTGCGCATCGCCGAAGTCGACAAGGACGTCTCCGGCCTGAAGACCATCGCCGACAGGCTCGCCTTACCTATCGACCAGTGGCTGGAGCCGGGGGAGCGGCTCCTGCGCCGGGGAGTCGACTTCGACGCCCGGCCATCGACCTTCCTACGATTTCTTCGGTTGGAGGCACGTCACCAAGGGCTGCGCCTCAACGGCCGAGCCACCGCCGTAGGCGTATGGATTAGGCCGCAGCTCTCCGCCACGGAAAAGCTGAGCCGGGCCGTGTTTCCCGAGCGATATCAGGACCGCCCGGACCGATGGACCGGCGCACGGCAGCCGGACGGCCCATGGCGACCGGACGAGGACCGCATCCGGGATCCGAACAACGGAACGGTCGTCCCTGTGGCGTTCCGCGAAGTACCGGCTCGGCCGCGCTCGAACTGCCCGTGCGGGGTCCAGAACGCGTTTGGCACGTTCGACCTCGAAGGCCACGAGGAGCAACATCAGCTCTGGTCCCTCGGCGTACGAGTGCCGAGGAACGTCTCCTGGGATTTCGGCAACGTCGCCGTGGTCACCACCGAGTCCAACCTGGCGTGGCGCCGGCTCGCCGCGAAAATCGCGGTGGCGCCGAAACGGGAGAACCACTACGACTTCACCTCCTGGGAAGCCGGCACCCACCCGAAGCCCAGCAGTACGAACCGGCGGGCATACCTACTGCGCGGGGAAAGTACGTCATCGGCTACCTGGTCGCCGCCGACCTCGACCATCACCGCCGCTGGGATCTCCACCCGGACAGCCAATACACCAGTGACGACACCACGATCCGACCTTCGATCGATCTCATCTGGGTCGCAGCCATCCACCGCCAGAAAGGCCTCGGGCGCGCTCTCGTTCACGCGCTCGCCGAGGACTCCGGATGCCTGGTAACCGACGTATCGTGGTCGACACCTGTCAGCGAAACCGGACGACATCTGGCCCGCAGGCTCTCGCCCCAGGGCATCTGGGTGCACTGAATGCGCCACTCGATCAAGTTCGAGGTCTCGGGATGGCGGGTCCCGCCGCTCGGCACGTTCCCGACTACACAAGACAACGAGCGGAGACGATGTAGGCCGCGGGAAGGCGCACAGGGTCGGGGCGCCAAACATTCGATCGAGTGACGCCGATGAGCATCCCCTTCGTGGGCGCGGGACGGGCGGCACCTCGGAATTAGCCCAACCTAAGCTCAGCACGCGCAGCCATACCCGCCCCGCCACCCACTTATAGGTCACAACGAATCGAAGCCTCTGGCGGTGACGCGGCCGACCACCTTCGTCGGCAGCCCGGCCCAGCGACCGGCAACTCCCCGCCGCCCGCTACGCCGCCCGGCGCCTCTACCCACCAGGCCATCGGCGCCGGCGGCGGACCGCCGGCGCTGGCTGATCACCGCGCGCGGGTTGGTGGACGCCGTCGAGTCGTAGTTGAGATCCTCGCCGACGACGGGACCGCCAGCGTTGGTGGCCTTGACCGCGATCGCGATGGACTGCTTGTCACGGTTGAGATCCTCGCCGACGGCCGAGCGCTGGCGCTGGTCGCGGTGGTCACTTCGGCACCCCTGTTAGGTGACGTGTTGAGATCCTCGCCGACGACAGACCGCCGGCGCTGGCAGGTAGACGTTGTTCCACCAGTCCCGAAAGTTCTGGATGTTGAGATCCTCGCCGACGGCCGTCCGTCGGCGCTGGCACGCTGCTGTTCGGGCTGCTGCTGATGTTCGCCGTGTTGAGATCCTCGCCGACGACAGACCGCCTACGCTGGCGCCCAGCAACGCGCGGTCTTCGGGCTGGACCACCTCGTTGAGATCCTCGCCGACGGCGCACCGCCAGCGCTGGCGAGCAGCAGGGTGCTCGGAGCGTCACCGTCACCGAAGTTGAGATCCTCGCCGACAGCGGTCTGTCGGCGCTGGAGCAGGCCGGTCTGGTCGAGGCGGAGGACCGGGAGTTGAGATCCTCGCCGGCGGCGGACCGCCGGTGCTGGGGGGGGTCAGCGCGGTGGTGGTGGTCGGCACGCCGAGCACGTTGAGATCCTCGCCGACGGCGGACCGCCGGTGCTGGTGGTCGGAGCGCAGTCCTGATGCCCGACTACACCGTGTTGAGATCCTCGCCGACGGCGGACCGCCGGTGCTGGTTGACGATCGGGAAGACGTCGCCGAGCTTTCTGAACGCGTTGAGATCCTCGCCGACGGCGGACCGCCGGTGCTGGTTTCAGGTTCGAGTCCTGACGTCGCCTCTCCTGGTTGAGATCCTCGCCGACGGCGGACCGCCGGTGCTGGGGCGGCTGTCGAAGGACCTGAAAGACAAGGTCGAGTTGAGATCCTCGCCGACGGCGGACCGCCGGTGCTGGTCGGCGCCTCGGCGGCGTGCACCACGCACGTGTTGTAGTTGAGATCCTCGCCGACGGCGGACCGCCGGTGCTGGCGGAGCCCAGGCCGGCTTTCTGCTGCACGGCTACTGGCTGTTGAGATCCTCGCCGACGGCGGACCGCCGGTGCTGGCCGTCGGCGGTATCGGTGATCGCCGGGGTCTCGGAGCCGTTGAGATCCTCGCCGACGGCGGACCGCCGGTGCTGGGCTTCGTGAACAGGGAAGGTGTGCATAGAAGGTGTGGATCTTGATGTGCTGATCTGCTCGTTATCCGTTTTGCACACTTTCCCGGTTAGGAACCTCCCGGCTTTTTAAGTCAGGCTTGGGGTTCCTAGATCATTTCTTAGAGGATGTGGTCGCCGTGGTGGGGTGCGAGTTCGGCTCGGCCGAGGCGTTCGACGTTTTGTAGGGTGCCTTGGGGGAGACGGTATAGGCGGATATCGTCGCAGGTGTGATCGATGATGTCGGTCAGTTTCTGTTTGAGTGCGGGAAGTTGGGCTGCGGTGCAGGCGACCTCGAAGACGGATTTTTGGACGCGAATGCCGTAGCCTTCGCAGGTTTTCGCTACCTGGCGTAGGCGGCGTCGTCCTTCGGGTGTGGTGGTGTCGACGTCGTAGGTGAGTAGGTATTCCATCAGGCGGGATTCCACGGGGTGTAGTTATTGGTGTCGCCGCGGAGGTGTCGTGCCAGGAGCCGGGCTTGCAGGAGAGGTAGGAGTCCTGCGGGGACTTCGCGGCCGAGTTGCCGGTGTGGCCAGGTACGGGCGCGGGCTTGGCTCCATAGTGTGAGGTAGGTTCGCCGTCCTTCTTCGTTGAGTTCGCAGGCTCCGCCGGGGCGCTGGGTGAAGTGGCTGGGTTGGAGCTGGCGACGGTTGACTGCGGTGAAGACCATCCGGTCGACCATCAGGTGTCGCATCTCTTCCATGAGGTCCAGAGCGAGCGCGGGTTTGCCGGGGCGGATGCCGTGTAGGTAGCCGATGTAGGGGTCGAGGCCGACGTGTTCTAGGGCGCCGTGGACGGCGATGCGCAGCATTCCGTAGCCGAAGGACAGGGCGGCGTTGATGGGATCGGTGGGTGGTCGGCTGACGCGACGTGTGGGTGCGTTGATGTCGGCGCGGGCGGCGGTCAGGTGCTGCCAGGTGGCTACGTACCGTTTCGCGGCTTGTCCTTCGATGCCGAGGATCACGTTGATGTTGTCGGTGCCGGGTAGGCCGGTCAGGTCGTCGCCGATGGCGGTCGCGGTGGTTCGCAACTTTTGCTGGCGGGTGCCGGTGGCGTCGGCTGCGGCTTTGAGATGCGCTGCTTAAGCGCCTCGGCAAGGCCTGACGCTACGCCTCGGTCCCTGCTCTCGCCATAGACCACTTCGAGGGCCACAGACGTCCACTCCCCTAGTTCAAAAATGCACCTTTATTCGATTTGCCTAGATTCGAGTCATCGGACTTTCTTCACCCTAGCGGCGGGCTACGACAAGTCACGCGATTGAGGTCGCGTTGGTGCCACGCGCGCGGCTTCGTGGCCAGGCGATGCCTGGAGGGTGATCCGGCCCATCAATGCCGGAAACGTCGTGCGGCTAGTCGCGGTGTCTCGCACGGCCGACTCCCCGTCGATCACGATGCTCGGCGGGCGGCCTTCTCACGCAACCGCGGTGACGACGTCTGGAGGATTCAAGACCCTAGCCGACGGCGGACCGCCAGCGCTGGCGGAGGGAGGTTCTTGCCGCTCACACCGCCTCCAGCTTGTTGAGATCCTTGCCGACGGCGGTCCGTCGACGCTGGCGTACCGGCCGATCTTCTCCACGGTCAGGTGCAGGTTGAGATCCTCGCCGACGGCGGTCCGTCAGCGCTGGTGGCGACCGGTACGCGTCCGTCACCACCCGCTATCCCGTTGAGATCCTCGCCGACGGCGGTCCGTCGGCGCTGGATCCGTTCGAGCGCGTCGGCGTGCGGGTCCAGATACATGTTGAGATCCTCGCCGACGGCGGACCGTCGGCGCTGGCTCGTCAGGAGGCCCGATGAGCGACTCGGAAAGACTGTGGTTGAGATCCTCGCCGACGGCGGTCCGTCGGCGCTGGCCAGCGCGTTGGGCTCCCGCCCGAACTTCGCGGTGTTGAGATCCTCGCCGACGGCGGTCCGTCGGCGCTGGTAGAGGGTCCCGGTGGAGCGTACGAACTCCTCCGGGACGTTGAGATCCTCGCCGACGGTGGACCGCCGGCGCTGGGGAGCTCGCCTACCAGGCACTGGCCACGATCACGCTGTTGAGATCCTCGCCGACGGCGGTCCGTCGGCGCTGGCGCTCGGACGTCGAGGGCCAGCCCACCGGGCCGGTGCCGTTGAGATCCTCGCCGATGGTGGACGTCGGCGCTGGAGCCGCTCTCCCGGCCCGGTCGGTGCAGGACCGGCACGCGTTGAGATCCTCGCCGACGGCGGGCCGCCGGTGCCGGCAGCGGTCAAGATGGAAGCACCGTCACCAGGAGCTCTGGTTGAGATCCTGGTGACGGCGGGCATCCGGCGCTGGCGAGGTAGATCTCGCCATCCTCGATTTCGTCGACGTTGAGATCCTCGTTGACGGCTGACCGTCGACGCTTGCGTTCGATCAATTCATGGTTCTGGTTATTGATGGAGGACGTCGTGGGTGACGCCGGCAGGAAGATTGTCCAGGTCGGTACTGATCTTGTAGTCGGTGAAGTTGCGGGGCGTGTCGGTATCGGTGACGCGTTCGACCTTGATGCGGTCGAGTAGTGGTTGGGCGGGGGCGTTACCGAAGGCGTCGCTGTGGGAGAAGACGTGCAGGCTGCGCAGGGTGAGGATGCCGCGGGTGGCGGTGCGGTCGTGGTCGAGCATGAACAGCAGGGTGCGGTAGAGGGCGGTGAGGTCGTCGGTGGTGACGCCGGTTTTGCCGGCTAGGGCGGCAGAGTAGTGGAATTGGGCGCGGTAGAGACCGTAGGGGACGGTCCACTTGCTGCCCATCTCGGTTTTCTCGCCGCCGTCGATGTCCTGTTGGCGTGTCTGGGTGACGCGGGTGATGGCGTGCGAGACGGGTTGGATGGGGTCGATTGAGCGGGCCATCCCGAATTGCAGGGGGCCGCGGATCTGTCCGAGGGCGCGGGTTTCGCCGGTGGACAGCACGGCGCCGAAGAGTCGGATGTCGATGTATCGGTCGCACAGCCATTGGCGGGCGGTGTTGGCGTCTTGTTCGGTGAGTTTCTTGGTGCCGAGGGTGAGGCCGGTGGCGGTGTAGGAGGCGGCGGTGCGGGTGTTGAGGGCGTGGCCGGCTTCGACGAAGATCTGGTAGCGGTCGGTGTCGAGGGCGAGGTTGGTGGCGGTCGCGCCGATGGTGTCGCGGATTTTGCGTTTGATGGCGACGTCGGTGACCAGGCCGTGGCCGGTGGCTTCGTCGATGCGTGGCCGGTTGCCGCTGTCGGGGTCGCCATTCGGGTTGCCGTCGACGACGTCGAAGAGCAGGACGCCGTCGTGGCGTACGGCGGGGTTGGTGGTCTCGGTCTTCATGCTTGCGGTTCTCCTTCGTTGTCGTCGGGTTCGGTGGGCAGGGCCTCGGTCGGGACTTCGGGGGCTTTGCCTGCTCGGGCCATGCGGATGTCGTGGGCTTGCTGGTGGAAGTAGCCCAGGACGAACCAGGATTGGCTTTCGGTGTCGGTCAGTGGCCGGGTCGGCTGGCTGAGACGTTCATGCAGGTGGTGGAGCCGGGCGCGGAAGGCGTAGGCGGCACGGCGGGCCTTGTCGGTGTGGGCCAGTGCAGCGGGTTCTTTGCTGTCGGTGCGGCCGGTGTTCTCGAGCTTTTTCAGCCAGGCGGGGTACATCTGGATGCCTTGCAGGTGTGCGATGCGGGGGTTGGCTACCGCGCCGGCGAAGTAGCGGTGGAAGAACGTCGTGTTGGGCATGTCGTCGCGGCCGTACGCGCGCAGTTGGAGTGATTCGAGGACGGCGAAGAGGCGGCCGTAGAGGTAGGCGGGGTGGTCTTGTTTCTCGTCGAGCACGGCGGTGGGTCCCTCCCCGGTGCGGTGTGGGTGGCGGTTCAGGGCGACCCTTAGCAGCGCGATACGCGGGCCGTCGATGTGTAGGTCGGTGCGGATGCGGCGGACGATGTGCCCGAGCAGGTGCGGGCCGAGGGTGTCGCCGTGCAGGGCTGCGTGCAGCAGGGTGTGTGCGAGATCGTCGGGGCGGTCGGCTGCCTTGGCTCCCATCGGGATGTAGCGGCCTTGGCTGGGGGTGTCGTTGGGTAGCCATTGGCCTGCGGACAGGGCGAGGAGCCAGATCGGGTAGCCGGTGGGGTCGTTGTGGCCGCGGCCGTTGATGCACGACTGCTGGAGCCATGCGTCCACGTGTTCTTCGGCCTGGTTCAGGGGCATTTCGAGCCATTGGTGGACGACGAGTCGGGCTACGTTGCCCGATACCGTCATGGAGCAGAAGTCGTGGCTGCTGGGGGGCTTGCTGCGGCGGCCTTCGGCGGCGGAGCGCAGGTAGTCACGGATCGCGGTCGGATTGCGGTCGAGCAGTCTGATGGTTGGGCTGTCGGCGCCGTCGGTGATCCACCAGGCCAGCCGGGTGCGCTGGCCTGGGTAGCTGAAGGTGTAGGTGTCGCGGGACAGGATGGTGTGCAGGTTCGCTACTGCGGCTTGGCCGCATCCGACGCAGATGGGTGAGTTCGACAGGCCTTCGGTGAAGTCGAAGGTGTGGATGCGCCGGTTCGCGGAGATCAGCGCGACTTCCTGCTCCGCGCCGGGGACCAGGGCTTTGGGCAGGGCTTGGGGCATCCGGTCGAGTAGTTGCCCGGGTTCACCGCAGACCAGGCATATTCCGCGGCGGCCGGCTCCTGCGGCGCCGCTCTTTCGTTCCTGCACGATGGTTTCCCACAGCGACCACAAGGTGTCGCGCTCGGTGACCTCCTGCCCGTCGACGACGAGCAGGACGAGGTCTTTCGAGCTCCACTTCTGATCCGGACCCGGCTGTGGCAGCTCGCCGCGGTCGTAGAAATTGACCAGGACGGCGGCGGCGGATTCGTCGGGGTAGGTCTCATGCCACCGTCGGCACAGTTGCACGAACGCGGCATGGGCGGCCTCGGCCCGTTCGGGTTTTGTCTTCGTGTCGGTCCAGCCGAGCACGTATTGCAGGTCATCGGCGCCCAGACACGGTGCGATACCCGAGGTTCGGCCTATGTTGGGGACCAGGACCTCACGGCCGAACCTGGTCGATGCCTGGGAGCTGTCGGCGAGGTCGATCAGGGCGGCCTGCCCGGTACGGCCGTCGATGTCGAGTTCCCATCGTGCTTTTCGGTACCGGCTGTAGGGGCGGGTGGTGGGGTCAAGATCTGTGGTTGCCGGCCGGAACCGGGTGAGTTGGCGCAGCATCAGGCGACTCCGGCGACCATGGCCGCGTCACCGGGGATGCCCTGTGCTGGGATGTGCAGCACGCCCGCGGTGAGCTGGGCGGTGAAGAAGTCGAACCGGGCGGGCGGCCCGTAATGGATGCGATGCAGCATCACACCGAGGTCCATGTTCACCGTGATCGGGGCGCGATCGTCGCGGTCGAAGAAGTCGGCGGAGAACTCCCGCGTTCCTAGGAACGGCTGCTGGAAGCAGGAGCCGCGGGTCACCCTCCGCCGGAACTGGTCTCGGTAGGCAGCGGCCGGCTTCGTCGCGTGCCGGGCCAGCTCGACCTGCGCGTGAATCCGGTACTCGACGTCACGCAGGCACAGGGCACTGCGCTGGTCCCGGTTGGCGACTGTGTCGATCCGTTTGCCCTTGCCGACCGCGTCGGCCAGCGACGGCAAATCATGGGTCTCATTACGGAAGATCGAGAACTGCTGAATCGGCCGCAGGACCTCGATCCGTTCTGGCACCCACCGGAACTCGGGACGCCAATAGATTGATTCCAGGACGCCCACCGCAGCGCTCGGTGTCATCACCGGGTAGCTGACCCGCTCCACCCGCTGCTCCGGGCGGGTGAACAACGCGCCCTCGCCACGAACCTGCACCACCACAGGCGGCAACGGACGATTCGGCGCACCAGTACTCGCCATCGGTCTTCCTCCTTCCATGTCGTGTTCGAACACAGACCTCCGCTATCGGTCGAACTACTGGTAGCGGCAGCCCACGGGACCTTTCGGGCAGTAACCCGGCACAGCACATCGTTACGATCCACAGGAGGCGGAATGCGTCCCGCTCGGCTCGAGAAGCGCGAGTGAGCCTCGCGATGAGAGTGACCCTTCTATGTCCTGTGGCGCCGGACCGGTAGTACGTTTCGACTTCGGCCGTGGTGGCCGGTGCCAATTTCAGGGGAGGAGGCCGTTACCGCCGGGTTCGAGAACCATGCCGTAGTCGTCGTCGTACTCCCCGTCCCACTGGTGCAGGTCACCGGCGACCTTCGTCAGCCGCCGCGCTGTTTCCGGCCGCTGCGCGGTGGCACGGCGGATCGTGGTCAGGTACGGCTGTAACCCCCGCAGTGCCGACATGTCCGGGCTCGATCCGGTCAGCCGGCGCAGGCAGTCCGCGATCACCTGTGGTGCCGGGTCTGCGCGGTAGGGAACGATGACCGGGATGGTGTCGTCGAGCATCATCTGGAATGCGAGCTCACGATCTCGGCGGGTCGTGTCGCCCCGCCGGAACGGCCCGTCAGTGACGGCTTCGAAGTCCCGGACGATCCGGTTGAGGCGGATCGTTTCGCTCGCCCCGCCCCGCTGTTCCACGCGCAGTCTCCGGTAGAGCTCCTGGAAGTAGTCAGCGAGCTCGTCCACATCCTCAGGGTCTGCCTTGCCGGTTTCCGGTGGCCCGAAGTACTTGCTGGCCGTCTCGATCTGCGTCTTATACGACGGCGGCATCCCACCGTCCACCGGGTCGAAGATCACCACCAGGCCGCCATGCTCACCCAGCCGCTTGCCCCGGTTACAGCGCCCGGCGGCCTGCGCCATCGCATCCGGCGGCGCGATCGCCCGGAACACTGCGGGAAAGTCCACGTCCACGCCCGCCTCGACCAGCGACGTGCTGATCAGCAAGAGCGGTGCATCGTCCTTCAGCAGCTGTTTGACCTCGTCAAGAACGGCCTGACGGTGAGCGGCGCACATACCCGTCGACAGGTGCCGGACCGCTACACGGTCGCCGAACTCGCGCCGGGCGTAGGCGAACGCGGTGCGGGCGTCTTTCACCGTGTTGACCACGACCAGCGCTTGAGCGTGCCCAACGGCCTCGGTCACCGTCTGCGCCAACGTCGGTCTCGGCCACAACCGCCACTGGTAACGCACCCGCGAGCACTCCGCGAAGAACGTCTTCGGATCCGGGGTGATCTCCACTGGGCTGGGGAGGTTGCGCAGCGGACTCAGGCGTTGCAATTCCGGCTGGGTCGCCGAGGACAACACCACGGTAGCTCCGAAGTGCTCGGTAAGAATCCGGATCGCGTCCGCTACTTGTGGCAGCAGCCGATGCGGCAATGCCTGGACCTCGTCCAGAACGATCACCGAGTCAGCCAGGCGGTGCAATTTGCGCATCCGCGACGGCTTGCGCCCGAACAGCGACTCGAACAGCTGAACCGTCGTCGTCACGACGAACGGTGCGCTCCAGTTCTCGGTCGCTGCACGCCGCCAGCGGTTCAGCGGATCCGAGGGATCACCGAACTCGACGTGGCTGTGGTGCTCCAAGACGACAGGCTCGATCCCACCCCCTGCCGGGTCGAGCAGCTGTCGATAGACGCCGGCGTTCTGCTCGGTGACCGTAATGAAGGGAACGGCCACGATCACCCGACGCAGTTCATGCTTTCGCGCATGCTGTAACGCGAAGCCCGCTGCAGCGATCGTCTTCGCCGCGCCAGTGGGCGCGGTCATCCGAAAGATGCCTCGCCTGTCGTCCGCCACCGTGACCGCTGCATCGAACAACTGCTCCCGCCACGGGTCCATCGGCTCCGCCCGACGCTGCGACAGGAACTCCGCTCGACGCTTCATAAACCGATCGAACAGCACCGACGCGTCCAGATCAGAGCCCAAGACCGGCACCGAACCCCAACGATGCGCCTGCGTATCCAGCACGTCAGCATCGACCAGGCACGAGAACAAGAAACGGATGTAGAAGTCCGCCACCAGCGGGTCGGCGGTATCCGCGAATACCGCCGGCAGAGCTGGCACCTGTTCGAACAACTCCGGAACCACCGGCCGCAGACGCCGTTCAACATCCGGCCACTGAATCGACCTCAGCCGCTCCTCATGCTGCTCATCGGCGCCGAACAGACGCTCAAGCTCGCTACGACAACTCAACCCGCCGTGGTGACCTGCCACCACCCACTCCACGGGCTCCAAGCCGTGGCACCGGGCCAGCTGAACACCAAACGACCTGTGATCAAGCCCAACAGGAGCGCCTGACTGCTCGACCAGCAGCAACTTCTGCTGCCAGTCACACCAGGCTTTACCTGCGTCATGGGCAAGGCCCGCCCAATGCCCCAGATCACCGAGACCGAACGGCTTCGCGAACCCACCGGCCAGTACCGCCGTACCCCGAAGATGGTCCTCAAGCGAATGCCGACTCCCCTTTGAGTTAGCACTGTGCGCCCACACCGCAGGTCTCCTCCCGCAACATGACTCCGGCGAGAACTCAAGCACGGGGGTACGACAAAAAGGCCCAGGCATCATCTCCATGGCCGGTTGGATACCGCCGCGGCGTCGAGGTCCCTCGCCGACAACGAACCGTCGACGCTGGTTGTAGACCGTGTCCGTGCCATCCTGCTTCGCGTTGAGATCCTCGCCGACGGCGGTCCGTCGGCGCTGGGAGCCGTCCGCCTGGCCGAGTCCTTGGCGTTCCTCGTTGAGATCCTCGCCGATGACGGACCCCCAGCGCTGGTCCTCGCCGGGGGCGAACATGGTGGTCGTCTCGATGTTGAGATCCTCGCCGACGGCAGTCCGTCGGCGCTGGGCGTGTCTGCCTCGGTGTCGCTGTCGTACCGCGCGATGTTGAGATCCTCACCGACGGCGGACCGCCGACGCTGGACCTGATTGGCCAGCCAGTCGCTGAACGACTTCTCGTTGAGATCCTCGCCGACGGCGGGCCGCCGGTGCCGGCAACGGTCAAGATGGAAGCACCGTCACCAGGAGCTCTGGTTGAGATCCTGGTGACGGCGGGCACCCGACGCTGGCGATGTAGATCTCGCCATCCTCGATTTCATAGACGTTGAGATCCTCGCCGACGACGGACCGCCGACGCTGGGCGCGGGCACTGGCGACAGTACTGGTACCCGTCCCTGTGGAGATCGTCGCCGACGGCG
>NZ_JBFAYF010000039.1:0-46978 GCF_040681165.1 Actinoplanes sp. NPDC051851
AGGCCGTAGCGCGGCCCACGGTCCTGGCTGGTGCTGAGGGGTGTCTCGCTCCGCGTCAGACACCCCTGCGCGCCAGCCAGGACCGGGAGCGATCAGCCGGCGGTGAGGCCGCGGCGGGCCGCCTCGGCGGCGGCCTGGCCGCGGCGGGTCACGCCGAGCTTGCGCAGGATGGCGGAGACGTGGTGGTGCACGGTCTTCGTGGAGAGGAAGAGCTTTCCGGCGATCTCCACGTTGGAGAGACCCTGCTGGATCAGGGTGAGCACCTCCACCTCGCGCCGGGTCAGCTCGGCCGGGTTGCCCCGGGTCCAGCGCTGCGGACCCCGCGGGATGTCCCGTACGCCGAGCGCCCGCAGCCGCCGGGTGACGATCGTGGCGGCCGGGCGGGCGCCGAGCCGCTGGAATCCGGCGAGCGCGGCCCGCAGCCCGGCCTCGTCCGGCGCGCCGGCCAGGGCGAGCGCGGCGTCGTACCCGCAGCCCCGGAGCCGCCAGCGTTCGGCGGCGGCCTCGACCTCCCCGCCCCACTGCAGGGCGTACGGCTCCGGCAGCGGGATCTCCACGACCGGGGGCTCGGCGCCGGCGAGCCGCTCCAGCCAGGCCATCTCCCCGAGCAGCCAGGCGGCCCGCCGCCGGAGAGCGACGTCCCAGGTCTGCCGGAGCACGTCGCCGACCGGGGCGCCGGAGAGCCAGGACGCCTCGGCGCGCGCGGTGGCGACCGGGGCGAGGTACTGCAGTTCGGCGCGGCCGGAGGTGAGGGCGTGGGCCTCGTCCAGTAGCGGCCACGGGTCGGCGCGGCCCAGGCGGGCGTGGATCAGGCCCAGGACGGAGAGCGCGAGGACCCGGAGCAGGGGTACGTCGCCGACGGTGTCCAGCACGTACCGGGCGTCGGCCTCGGCCTCCGCCCAGCGGCCCTGGTCCAGGTGGTAGCGGGCCCGGTACGCGAGCACGTAGTGCGTCCACCCGTCCAGCCCCAGGTCCTCGCAGGCGGTGACGCCCCGGTCCAGCCAGGGGGCGAGGTGGTACGCCCGGGCCCGGGTCATCGCCCACCCCGCGTGCAGGTACGCCCGCCCCACGTGCTCGGCCAGCCCCTCCCGCTCGGCCAGGGCGAGGCTGCGCTCCAGGTGCCCGATCCCCTCGGGTTCCCCGGCGAGCAGCCGCATGGTGCCGATGTTGTTGAGGCTGTGCGCCACCACCTCGGGCACCCCGTGCTCCTCGCCGAGGCGTATCGCCACCTCGCCCAGCTCCAGGGTGGCGGCGTACTCCTCGATGTTGAGCTGGATCGACGCCTGGCTGGTGTACGCGACGGCCAGCTCGGGCCCGGCCGGCAGCCCGTCCAGCAGGCGCAGCGCCTCCCGTCCGGCCGCCGCGGCGTCGTCCGGGTAGCCGCCGCACCAGAGACAGCGGGCGAGCGTGGCGTGGGCGGCCCCCTCGCCGAGCCGGTCACCGATCGCGCGGCGGTGCCGGATCGCCTCGCGCAGCGCGGTGATCGCGTCCGGGGTCTGCTCGGTCAGGTAGCACTCGTACGAGCGGCGTTCCAGCAGCTCGGCCCGGGACGCCGGGGAGAGCCCCGCGGCGAAGCGGAGGGCGCGGGCGTACTGGGCGGCGGCCTCCCGGTGCGCACCGCTGGCGGCGGCCTGCCCGGCGGCGGCCGGGGCCCAGGCGAGCACGGCGGCGGTGTCCCCGGCTGCCTCGGCGTGGTGCGCGACCCGGCTCGGCTCCGGGTGCTCGCCGCCGAGCAGCGCGCGCAGCACGTCGCGGTGCAGGGCGAGGCGGCGGTGCGGGCTCAGCGACTCCTCGACGGCGAGCCGGGCCAGCTCGTGCCGGAACGCGACACCGCCGGGCACGCTCTCCAGCATCCCGGCCCGCAGCGCCTCGTCCAGGCTGTTCGGAGAGGGCGGGCTGTTCGGGGAGGGCGGGCTGTTCGGAGAGGGCGGGCTGTTCGAGGAGGACAGGCTGTTCGGGGAGGGCAGGCCGTTCGACAGGGGCGGGCCGTCCGGCGCGAGCGCCTCCAGCAGCTTGATCTCGACGTACGGCGGGGCGACCGAGACCGCGTCGAGCACGGCGGCCGCGTCCGGGCCGAGCCGGGCGACCCGGGCCAGCACGGCGTCGCGGACCGTCGCGGGCACGGCGTCGTCGCTGGCCAGCGCCTCGGTGACGAAGAACGGGTTGCCGCCGGTCACGGCGTGCAGCACGTCCGGATCCGGCCCGTGCGGCCCGGCCAGCTCGCGGACCGCGGCGGCGGAGAGCGGCGCCAGGGTCAGCCGCCGTGCCGGTCCGCCGAGCGCGCCGAGCACGCGCCGCAGCGGATGGCCGCGGTCCAGTTCGTCGCTGCGGTAGGTGGCGATCACCAGGGCCGGGAACGTGTCGATCCGCCGCCCGAGCAGGCTCAGCACGTCCAGCGTCGCCTCGTCGGCCCAGTGCAGGTCCTCCAGCACCAGGATCAGCCCCGGTGAGTCCCGCGCGGTCCGCGCGATCGCCTGCGCCCAGGCGACGGGCGTCGCCGGCGACCGTCCGGCGGAAGAGGCCAGCTCACCGAGCAATCCGTCGCTCTGCTGGGCCAGATCGATCAGCGCGCCGAGCGGTCGCGGGGTGAAGAGCGGATCGCAGGCGCCCCGCAGCAGACGGGGGTGATCGGCCCGGAATCGTCGGATCAGGGCGGTCTTGCCCGCTCCGGCCTCGCCGCTGATCAGGATCAGCCGTCCACCGCCGCCGGACCGGACCGCGCCGGCCGCCTCGTCCAATGCGGACAGTTGCGCCGCGCGTTCGAGCAGTTCCGGAATCTCCCCCATCCCGGCACCATGACATCCGTCGCGGGCGCTCACCACCGCCTATCCGACAACCTTTGCCGATGTACGCCCACCGCGCCCCGGGCGTACCCGAAAAGGGTCTCAGGCAGTGGCGAAGAGAGCCGTCACGGCACGGGTGAGCGCGGCGCGGGCCTCCTCGACCGGGAGGTCCATCGCCTCGCGCCAGGTCGCCCAGGTCGGCCAGAGACTGATCGCGGTCAGCGCGTCGAGCAGGCGCCCGTCCGCCCCGAGCTCGCCGGGGAAGGCGGTGGTCAGCTCCTCGCGGACCCGGGCGACGTGCAGCCGGCGATAGCGCTGCAGCCCCGAGGAGAAGGGCTCCTTGAGCGCGGACGCCCGGGCGGCGGGCCCGATCTCCTCCAGGAGACGGGCCCGCTGGGCGCAGAACGCGTCGATCCGCTCGGCCAGCGGCGCGTCCGGGGCGATCGGCCGGTACGACGCGTCCCGCTGCTCCAGTACGCGCTGGCCACTCGCCGCCATCAGGGCTTCCATGTCGGCGAAATGGCTCCAGAGCGCGCGGAGCGAGACGCCGGCCAGCTTGGCGATCCGGTCGGCGGTGGGGCGCAGATCGCCCTCGTTGATCAACCGCAGGTGGGCGTCGACGATCGCGTTGCGGGTCCGTTCGGACCGTGCGGTGCGGCCGTCGACGCGCGGCGGTGTGGTCACGGGCGGCTCCGGTAGCGGTTGAGCTCGCGGCGGGCGAGTGATCGCTTGTGGACCTCGTCGGGTCCGTCGGCCAGTCGTAGCGTACGCGCGGAGGCCCAGAGCGCGGCGAGCGGCGTGTCCTGACCGACCCCGGCCGCGCCGTGCGCCTGGATCGCCTTGTCGACGATCCACTCCACGGTGGACGGCACCACGATCTTGATGGCCTGGATCTCGGTGTGCGCGCCCCGGTTGCCGACCGTGTCCATCAGCCAGGCGGCCTTGAGCACCAGCAGCCGGGCCTGCTCGATCCGGACCCGGGACTCGGCGATCCAGTCCTGGATCACGCCCTGCTCGGCGAGGGGCTTACCGAACGGCGTCCGGACCAGCGCCCGGGTGCACATCAGCTCCAGGGCCCGCTCGGCCATCCCGATCAGCCGCATGCAGTGGTGGATCCGGCCGGGGCCGAGCCGGGCCTGCGAGATCGCGAAGCCGCCGCCCTCGACGCCGATCAGGTTCGCGACGGGCACCCGGACGTTCTCGAAGAGCAGCTCGGCGTGGCCGCCGTGATCGCCGTCGGTGTAGCCGAAGACGGTCATGCCGCGCTTCACGGTGAGGCCCGGGGTGTCCCGCGGCACCAGGATCTGGCTCTGCTGGACGTGCCGGTCGGAGTCCGGGTCGGTCTTGCCCATCACGATGAAGATCCGGCAGTTCGGGTTCATCGCGCCGGTGATGTAGAACTTGCGGCCGTTGATGACGTACTCGTCGCCGTCCCGTTCGATCCGGGTGCCGATGTTGGTGGCGTCCGAGGAGGCGACCTGCGGCTCGGTCATCGCGAACGCGGACCGGATCTCACCGGCCAGCAGCGGTGTCAGCCAGCGTTCTCGCTGCTCGGGGGTGCCGAACTCGGCGAGCACCTCCATGTTGCCGGTGTCCGGGGCGGCGCAGTTCAGCGCGGCCGGGGCGATCGCCGGGCTGCGGCCGGTGATCTCGGCGAGCGGGGCGTACTGGAGGTTGGTCAGGCCCGCGCCGTGCTCGCCGGGGAGGAAGAGGTTCCAGAGCCCGGCCTCTTTCGCCTTCTCCTGGAGGCCCTTCAGCGCCGCGGGCGGTTCCCAGCCCTCGTGCTCGGCGTGGAAGCCCGTCTCGGCGGGATACACGTGCTCGTCCATGAAGGCGAGCAGGCGCTTGCGGTAGTCCTCGGTCTTGGCGTCGTACTCGAAGTCCATCAGTGTCCCTCCAGCGCTCGGTGGCCCTGCTCGATGAGTGCGGGCACCATCGCGCCCACGGTGTCGAATCCGGCGCCGACGGTCTGACCCTTGGTGAAGCGGTAGTGCACGCCTTCGAGGATGACGGCGAGCTTGAACGCGGCGAAGCCGATGTACCAGTGCAAGTCGCCGACGTCGCGGCCGCTGCGCGCGGCGTACCGGGCGGCCATCTCGTCGAGCGAGGGGTGGCCGGGCAGGTCGGCCGGGGCGATCGGCTGCCCGTCCCGGACGAGCAGCGGGCGGCCCACGTAGACGAGCATCAGGGCGAGGTCGCTGAGCGGGTCGCCGAGCGTCGACATCTCCCAGTCGAGCACCGCCCGCACGTCGAGGCCGTCGCCGATGAGCACGTTGTCCAGGCGGAAGTCGCCGTGCACCACGGCGCCCGGCCCGCCGGCGGGGATGTCGGTGGCGAGCCGGGCGTGCAGCTCCTCGATGCCGGAGAGCTCGCGGCTGCGGGACGCGTCCAGCTGCTGCTTCCACCGGCGTACCTGGCGGGCGTTGAAGCCCTCCGGCTTGCCGAAGTCGCCCAGCCCGATCTTCTCGGGGTCGAGGGCATGCAGGTCGGCCAGGGTGTCGACGAGCGTGAGCGTCAACTCGCGAAGATCGACTTGTGCCAGCTGGGCCGCGTCACGATAGATCGTCCCGTCGACGTGCTCCATGAGATAGAACGGGGCGCCGATGACCTCGCTCTCCGGGCAGAGCAACACCGGCGCGGGCACCGGGAAACCGGCCTGGGAGAGGGCGGACAGCACCCGATGCTCGCGGGCCATGTCATGGGCCGTCGGCAGCACGTGGCCGAGCGGCGGGCGCCGCAGCACCCAGCGGTTCGTCCCGTCGGTCACCGCGTACGTCAGATTCGACCGCCCGCCCGCGAACATCGTGCCGGTCAGCGGAGGACTGTCCAGATAGGCCTGGAGGGCCGCTAGATCGAGGCCCTTCATCTCTTCGCCTCGAAGCCGCGCTGCATCTTGTTCATGCCACCCAGCCAACGATCCGGCTCGGTCGCGCGCAAGGCGTAGTAGTCCCTCACTTCCGGGTGCGGCAGGATCAGGAACTCGTTCCCCTCCAGCGCCCCGGCGACCACGTCGGCCACCGCCGCCGGCTCCAGCGCGCCCTCGGCGAGCAGCGCCGCGCTGCCGCTGCCCCGGGCGTTCCCGCCGGTCAGCATGTCGGTGCGGACGCCCTGCGGGCAGAGTGCCTGCACCACGAGACCCCGGTGCGCGTAGGTGGCGCGCAGCCATTCCGCGTACGCCAGCGCCGCGTGCTTGGTGACCGAGTAGCTCGCGCTGCCCAGTAGGGTGAGCAGCCCGGCCGCGCTGACCGTGAGCAGCAGCCGCTTCGGCGTCCCGGCGTCCAGCCAGGTGGGCAGCAGCGCGCGGGTGACGTGCACGTGGGACATCACGTTCACCCCGAAGTCGCGCTGCCACAGCTCGTCCGGGGTGTTCTCGTCGCCGGGGGTGAGGACGCCCGCGTTCGAGCAGAACAGGTCGATCCCGCCGAGCAGGTCCTCGCTCCTCTCCACCAGGTGGACGACGTCCCCCTCGGCGGAGACGTCGGCGGCGACGGCGAGCCCGCCGATCTCCGCGGCGACCGCCTCGGCCCGCTGCGGGTCGATGTCGCTGACCACGACCCGGGCGCCGTCGGCCGCGAACCGCCGGGCCAGCGCGGCCCCGATCCCGCCGCCGGCGCCGGTGACGACGACACGCTTCACTCGACCACCCCGGTCAGCGTGACGCCGCCGTCCAGCACGATGGTCTGGCCGGTGATCCAGGAGGCGTCCGGCGAGCAGAGGAAGGCGACCGTGCCGGCCACGTCCTCCGGCGCGCCCAGCCGCTTCAGCGGGTACGTCGCGGTGACCTGCTCCTCCCGGCCCTCGAAGAGCGCGGCGGCGAAGCGGGTCTTCACCACGGCCGGGGCGACCGCGTTGACCCGGATCCGCGGGGCCAGCTCGACGGCGAGCTCCTCGGTGAGGTGGATCAGCGCGGCCTTGGTGGTGCCGTAGAACGCGATGCCGGGTGCCGGGCGTACGCCGGAGACCGAGGAGATGTTGACGACCGAGCCGCCGTTCTCGGCGAGGCCGCCGCGGAGCGCCTCCTGCACCCAGCCGAGCGTGCCGATCAGGTTGACCTCGGCCATCTTGCGGGCGGCGTTCAGGTCCAGCGTCGCCAGCGGGCCGTACGCCGGGTTGATCCCGATGTTGTTGACCAGCGTGGTGATCGGCCCGAACGTGTCCCGGACCGCGTCGACCACGGCGGCCCGGTGCTCGGCGTTGTCGCCCTTGCCGGCGATGCCGAGCGCGACGCCGGAGCCGCCCAGCTCCTTCACCGCGGCCGCCAGCGCGTCCGCGTCCCGTCCGGTGATCGCGACCTTCACGCCCTGGGACACGAAGCGTTGCGCGATGGCGAACCCGATTCCCCGGCTTGCCCCGGTCACGATCGCCACTTGGTCCGCCATCGCATTACCTCCTAGTAACTTGCACTCAGAGTGCGGATACTACGCCGCCGGGATGCCGTTCTGCGGCGGTGTCGCGGGTTGCCCGGTGTACGGCTGAACCGCCCCGTCGCCGTCGTCGGTGGTGTACGCCGTACCGAAGTACACCGCCTTGCCGCCCTCGACCTTGGTGAGCTGTTCTCCGCCGTACCCCGAATGATCCTGGCCGGAGAAGCGGGCCGGGACCAGACCCGGACCGGAGAATCCGTTCTTCTCCACCGCCGCCACGAGCCCGTCCCGGGTCAGGTCCTTCCCCGCGGCCAGCAGCGACTGCACGAACAGGTACGCCACCGCCATCCCGTAGACCACGTTGTTGTCGAACTCCGCGCCGCCGTTGTACTCGTTGTTGACCCTGGTGAAGAGCTGGATCCACGGGTTCGCGGTATCCGTGTTGATCGGCAGGTAGTTCGCCGAGACCACGCCCTCCAGCAGCGGCGACGCGTCGCCGAGCGCCTCGCCGACGGTGGTCGGGTCGGCGCCCACGTTGCTGACCACGAACTGTGGCTTGAACCCGATCTTCGCGGCCGTGCCGATCGAGAGCGCGGTGAATCCGGGAATCGTGGCGAGCACGACGACCTCGCAGGCCGCGGCCTTGAGCGCGCCCATCTGCGGTGCCACGTTCGGATTGCTGGTCACGTACGTCTGCTTGGCCGCCACCGCGCCGACCACCTTCTCCAGCCCGGCGAGGCTGTCCTGCCCGAAGTCGTCGTCCTGGCCGAGGAAGCAGACCTTCTTCCCGGCCAGGTTCTCCTTGACGTACGTGCCGAGGATCTTGCCCTCGACCGTGTAGTCGGGGTTGAAGCCGAACGTCCCGGGGTACTTCTCCGCCTGGTTCCAGCTGCGGCTGCCGCTGGCCACGAAGAGGTCCGGCACCCTGTTGGTCTTGAGGAAGTCGAGGACGCCGGAGTGGGTCGGGGTGCCCAGGCCGTTCAGGATCGCGAAGACCTTGTCCTGGAGCACCAGCTCGCGCACCACCTGCTGGGTGGTGGCCGGGTTGTACCCGTCGTCCTTGACCTTGTAAGTGATCTTCCGGCCGTTGACCCCGCCGTTCGCGTTGACGAAGTCGAAGTAGGCCTCGGTGGCCGGTGCGATCTTGGAGTACCCGGCCGCGGCCGGTCCGGTCAGCGGCATGTGTGTCCCGACGACGACCTCGCCGTCGGTCACGCCGGGGACCTCCTGCGCGGAGCCGCCGCTCTCCGAACACCCGGCGGCCACCACAAGGACAGCGAGGAAGCTCGCTGCGGTGCGTCTCATCTCTTCCTCCTGAGTGATCTGAATCGGATTGATGCGAGGCCGCCCGGGGCGGCGAGCATGACGACGACGAGCACCACGCCGAAGACCACGAGCGCGAGGTTCCCCTCCAGGCGCTGCGAACCGGCCCGCTCCCCGGCGGACTGCGCCAGCGCGGGGAGCAGCACCAGCAGCAGGGCGCCCCAGAGCGCGCCGCCCAGCCGGCCCAGCCCGCCGATCACGATCGCCATCACCAGGAAGAGCGAGAGGGTCAGCGGGAAGGCGCCCGGCGAGACGCTCTGGGCGAGCACCGCGAAGAGGGCGCCGGCCAGCCCCGCGCAGGCGGCGCTCACCACGAACGCCTGGACCTGGACGCGGGCCACGTGCACGCCGGCCAGCCGGGCAGCGGTCTCGTCGTCGCGGACCGCGCGCAGATCCCGCCCGAACCGGCCCCGGACCAGCAGGGCCAGCAGGAACGCGGTGAGCAGCGCGCCCGCCCAGCAGAACCAGGCCTGCCAGCGCTCCATCGGGATGTCGCCGGGCGGCGGGTCGAGCGCCACCGACAGGCCCATGTCGCTGTTGAACGTCTCGTGGAAGGTGCTGGTCACCGAGGGCACCACGACGGCCACGGCGAGCGTCAGCCCGGCCAGGTAGGGTCCGCGCAGCCGGGCCGCGGCCAGCCCGATCACCAGCCCGGCGAGGGTGGTCGCCAGGACCGCGGCGAGGACGCTGAGCGGCAGGCTCAGCCACCTGTTCTGGGCGAGCGCGAACCCGTAGGCGCCGGTCGCCATCAGCGCGCCGTGTCCCAGCGACAGCTGCCCGTTCAGTCCGGTCAGGACGGTCAGCCCGGCCGTCACCGTGAAATAGGCCCCGATCGTGGCGAGCTGGTAGTTCCGGAACGGCGGCAGCGCATGGCTCAGCACCAGGATCAGGACCACGCCGCCGATCAGCCACACCGGCAACGGAAGGCGCCTCCGGCTCTCCGCTTCCTTTTCACCCTTCTCCCGTACGCCCGGAGCCCGCTCTCGCATGTCGGTCATGCCACCCTCGCCCTCGTTCCGGAGAAGAGCCCGCCCGGGCGCCCGAGAAGCACCACGACCAGCAACAGGAGAACCGCCATCGGGGCGACCGTCGCGCCCAGATAGCCGCTGACATAGGAGAGGAGGAGGCCGACGATCAGCCCGCCGGTCACCGCGCCGACCGGGCTGTCCAGGCCACCCACCACCGCGGCGGTGAACGCGGACACGAAGACCACGTCCATCGCCGTCGGGTGCAGGCCCAGCTCGGTCGGGACCACGAGCATCCCGGCCAGGGCGCCCACCGCCGCCGCCAGCGCCCAGCCGAGCGTCAGCATGCCGCCGACCGGCACACCGAGCAGGCGCGAGACGTCCGGGGCGAACGCCGCCGCCCGCATCCGCAGGCCCACCGCCGTACGGGTGAAGAGAAGGGTGAGGAGGACGACGACCGTGCCCACCGCCGCGAAGACGAAGACGTCGTAGCGGCTGAGCAGGGCGACCCCGCCGACCTCGAAGGCGTCCCGGCGGAACGGCGTCGCGACCGGGCGGTACTCGTTGCCGTAGAGGATGCCGAGAACGCCCTGCAGGATCAGCACCAGTCCGAGCGCCACGACCACCCCGTTCAGCGGTGTGGAATGGTCGACGAAACGCATCACCACCCGCTCCACCAGCACACCGAGGAGCAGCCCGGCACCGAGCGCGGCCGCGAAACCGAGCCAGTAGGAGCCGGTGGCCTGGGTGACCGCGTACGCGACGTAGAGGGCGGCGACGGCCATCGCTCCCTGGGCGAAGTTGACGATGCGTGCCGCCCGCCAGATCAGCACGAGCGCCAGTGCGAACGCCGCGTACACGGCACCCCGGCTGAGCCCGTCAAAGGTCAGAAAGAGGAATCTGTCCATCTCTTCTCTCCTTTAGAAGCCCAGGTAGGCGTGCCGGAGAGCGGTGTCGTCCCGCAGGTCGGCCGCGGTGTTCCGGGTGACCACGTGGCCGAGCGAGAGGACGACGCCCCGGTCGGCGACGGAGAGCGCGCTGCGCACGTTCTGCTCGACCAGCAGGACGGCGAGCCCGGTGCGGTCGCGCAGGTCACGCAGGAGCGCCAGGATCTGCGCGGTGATCCGCGGCGCCAGACCCAGCGACGGCTCGTCGAGCAGTAGCAGCCGCGGTCGGCCGACCAGCGCGCGGCCCAGCGCCAGCATCTGACGCTCACCGCCGGAGAGCTGGTGCCCGGCACCGTCCCGGCGCTGGGCCAGCACCGGGAAGAGCTGGTAGACCTCGTCGAGCGCCCGTCGTGCGTCGGCGCGGTCGCGGCGCCAGAGCCCGCCGAGCCGCAGGTTCTCGTCGACGGTGAGCTCGGTGACCACGCCGCGGCCCTCGGGGACGTGCGCGATCCCGCGGTGCACCATCCGCTCGACCCGGACGCCACGCAGGTCCTGGCCGTCCAGCGCGATCCGGCCGGCGGTCGCCGTGACCAGGCCGGAGAGCGTACGCAGGAGGGTGGTCTTGCCCGCTCCGTTCGCGCCGAGCACCGCGACGATCTCTCCCTGATGGACGGTGAGATCCACGTCGTGGAGTACCGGCGCGGCCCCGTATCCGGCGGTCAGCCCCTCCACCGTGAGCAGCTTCCCCGTCATGCCGCAGCTCCCAGGTAGGCCTCGGTGACCTTCTCGTCGGCGCTGATCTCGGCCGGCGTGCCGTACGCGATCGGCCTGCCGAAGTCGAGGACCAGGATCTCGTCGCAGACCGACATGACCAGATCCATGTGATGCTCGACCAGCAGGACCGTGGTGCCGGCCTCCCGGATCAGGTCTGCCAGCCAGGAGATCTCGCCCGCGTCCAGCCCGCCGGCCGGCTCGTCGAGCATCAGGATCCGGGGGTTCGCGACCAGCGCGCGGGCCAGCTCGACCCGCTTCCGGATCGCGTACGGGAGGGTGCCGGGGTGCGCGTGCGCGTAGTCGGCGACGCCGCAGCGCTGCAGGGCCGCCAGGGCGTCCTGCCTCAGCCCCTTCTCGCCGCCGGCTCTCCGCGAATCCCCGGCGCCGGCGTCTCGTGAATCCCGGGCGCCGGCGTCTCGTGAATTCCGGGCGCCGGCGTTTCGTGAATTCCGGGCGCCGACCAGCACGTTCTCCAGGACGGTGAGGCCGTTGAACTGGCCGACGCCCTGCAGGGTGCGCGCGATGCCGAGCCGGTTGAGGTGATGTGGCCGGGGCCGCCAGGTCCGGCCGTCCAGCGTCAGCGTCCCCGAGCCCGGCGCGACGAAGCCGCAGACGACGTTGAAGAGCGTGGTCTTGCCCGCCCCGTTCGGCCCGATGACCCCGACGACGCGCCCTTCCGGCACCCGCAGGGAGACGTCGTCCAGCGCCGTGAGCCCACCGAATCGAACCGTTATGTGATCCAACACAAGTTCATGAGCAGGAGAAATCGTCGACATGACCGCCTCGTTCGGACGCAGAGTGTCCAGTGTGGAGCGTGATGGTCAACTATTTACACTAGGAGTGTAACTTTCTCTCCGCCCGCGTCAACTACTTGCAACACCGCCGTTACCTGAAGCGACGGCCCGCGTGCTCCCACCCGGGCACCGGATGTGCGCCTCTGGAGAAAACCGCACGTCAGCGCCTTGTCCAGGCTGGCTACCATGCGGTAGTCGACCGTGCTCCCGACGGCCCGGTCTCCCGGCACCACCGACACAGCGAGGACTCGATGACTGATCACCCGTCCCATCCCGGCGAGCAGTCCCCGAACGACCCGCTGACACCCGGCCTGCCCCCACCCGCGGATCCGTGGTCCACCACCGACCCGCTCTCGGCCGCCCCGATGCTCCCGCCGGACCCGCTGGCCCCCTCCCTCCCCCCGACCTCGACCGACTCACCGAGTTCACCGGCCGCCCCGTCCTCACCGGCCCCGTCCTCACCGGCCGCGCCCTCGCCGGCGGCGGCGTCCTCACCGGCCGCGCCCTCGCCCGCGCCGTCGTCCCCGGCCGTGCCGCCGACGGCGTTCCCGCCGGAGGCCTACACCCCGCCGCAGTCCGCGCCGGCCGACCCGAACGCGCCCCAGGTGTCCGCCTACCCGGACCCGTCTCCCTATGCCGCGACGCCCTATCCGGGTGCGCCCCAGCCCGGTGCGTCTCAGCCCGGATATCCCGCGCCGCCGTATCCGGACCCGTCGCAGCCGCCCTACGCCGCGACGCCGTACCCGGGTGCGCCCCAGTCCCCGTACCCCGCGCCGCCGTACCCGGGCGCCCCCGGATCGCCGTACCCCGGATCCCCGTATGCCCCGCTCCAGCCGGCCCAGTACGCCGGCATGTCCCCGGTGCGGCCACTGCAGGACCCGGCGCGGCTGGCCACGATCGGTCTGGGGCTCTACATCGCCAACCTGGTCGTCGCACTCGTGCTGGCGCCGTTCGCCGACCGCTTCGGCAGCGGCCCGCTCGTCGTGTCCGCGCTCGCCACGTTCGCGTTGCTGATCTTCACCGGCGTCTGCTTCATCGTCTGGCTGCACCGCGCCTCCACCAACCTGTGGCGCACCGGCCACCCGATGAGGTGGCGCCCCGGCTGGACGATCGGCTCCTGGTTCATCCCGATCGCCGGTCTGGTCCTCGCCCCCCTCGTGTTCCGCGAGGTCGATCGCCAGTCCCGTGACCACGGCCCGGGCCTCTTCGCCGTCTGGGCCGTGAGCTGGACGGCCACGCTCGTACTGGACCGCTACGACATCGACACCGGCTACAGCCCCGGCGACCCCTACTCCCTCCTGATCGTGGCCGCCTACATCGTCGCCGCGGTCTCCGCCATCCGCTTGATCGCCCGCATCACCGCCGACCAGGAGCACCTGACTCACCCCCGGTGAACACCCGGCCACCCGGCCACCGGGCCACCCGGCCACGCGTAGCCGCATGCAGTAGCCGCACGTGACGGGCTGAGTGCTGCGGCCCGCGGGCCGGGCGGGCGCGGTGAATCCTCGTCAGGCGACCCCTCTCGGGCGGAACTGGACGCTGACCCGTGGGCCGACCGCGCGTGTCGTCTTCGGGATCGCGTGCTCCCAGGTGCGCTGGCAGGAGCCGCCCATCACGATCAGGTCGCCGTGGCCGAGGGGGAACCGCAGCGTCTCGTGGTCGTCGGCCCGGGGACGCAGCACCAGGTGGCGGGGCGAGCCGAGGGAGAGGATCGCCACCATGGTGTCCTCGGTGGCCGATCGGCCGAGCGTGTCGCCGTGCCAGGCGACGCTGTCCCGGCCGTCGCGGTACAGGCACATGCCGGCGGTGACGAACTCCTCGCCGAGCTCGTCCGCGTAGTGCGCGTTCAGCGCGGCCCGGCCCTCGGTCAGCGCCGGATGCGGCAGCCGCTCCTGCGCGCCGAACCAGCGCAGCAGCCGGGGCACGTCGACGACGTCGTCATACATCCGCCGGCGCTCGGCCCGCCAGTCGATGCCGAGCAGGGCCTCGAAGACCGCGTCCGATCCTCGCAGCCAGCCGGGCAGCACGTCGACCCAGGCGCCCGCGGTGAGGCCGTGCCGGGTGAGCCCGGCCAGCGGCGTGTAGGCGCCAGCCGGACCCGCCATCAGGTCGAGCATCGAGGGCTGATAAGCGCTGCTCATGCCGCAATGTTAGTACCCATGTTCGATTCGCTGTCAGCCCCGGTGGATGCCGATTTCGGCCGCAGTGTGAGGGCCGCGACGAGCGCCGCGGCCACCCCGCCGACCAGGCCGAGGAGCGCGATCGCGGCGACCGCGTCCACGAACGCGTCCCGGGCCCGGTCGGCCAGTCCCGGGTCGCCGGTCGCCCCGGCGATCCGCAGCGCCTCGCCGATCGAGTCGCGCGCGGGTGCGGGCACCCCGTCCATCGCCCCGCGGTACGCCGTGGTCAGCACGGACCCGAGCACGGCCACGCTGAGTGCCGACCCCAGCTGCTGGACCGTGTCGTTGACCGCCGATCCGACCCCGGCCCGCTCCGGCGGCAGCGCGCCGAGCATCGTCCCGTACGCCGCCGGTCCGGCGGTGCCGCTGCCCGCCCCCATGATCGCCATGGCGACCGCCAGCTTCAGGTACCCGTCGCCCGGCCCGATCGTGGCGAGCACCCCGAACCCGGCGCCCATCACGAGCAGCCCGGCCGCGAGGGCCACCCGAGCCCCGAACCGCTTGTCGACCACGACGCCGACGCCGTTGAACAGCATCCCGCTCACGATCATCGGAATGAACGCGGTACCGGCTCGCAGTGGTTCGTACCCGAGAACGAATTGAAGGTGTTGGGTCAGGGCGAGCAGCATGCCGCCCGCCGAGAACGAGAGGAGGACGATCGAGAGGCTCGCGCCGGCGAAGTCGCGGTTGCGGAAGAGTGCGAGCGGCAGCATCGGCGCGTCGGTGTGCCGCTCCCAGAGGGCGAACCCGGCGAGTGCGGCCGCGCCGACCGCGAACCCGCCGACGGTCTGCGCCGATCCCCAGCCCTCCTTGGCTGCCGAGATCACGCCCCACACCAGCGCGGCCATGCCCGCCGTCGAGGAGATCGCGCCGATCAGGTCGGGGCGTCCGGCCGGGCCGCTCGACTCCGGGATGATCGCGATCGCGGCGATCACCCCGAGGGCCGCGATCGGGATGTTCAGCAGGAAGACCGAGCCCCACCAGAAGTGCTCCAGCAGGAGTCCGCCGAGGCTGGGACCCCCGAGTGCGCCGAGCATCAGCACCGAGCTCCAGATCGCGAACGCCTTCTTCCGCTCGTCGTCGTCGAAGACCGTGGTGAGCAGGGAGAGCGTGCCGGGCATCAGGAACGCGGCGCCGACGCCCATCAGCCCGCGGACCGCGATCAGCTGGCCGGGCGTCTGGCAGACGGTGGCGAGCGCCGACGCACCACCGAAGACGACCAGGCCGATGACCAGGCCGAGCCGTCGCCCGTGCCGGTCGGAGAGGCCGCCCGCGGTCAGCAGCAGGCCGGCGAAGACCAGGATGTAGGCGTCGATGATCCACTGGATCTCGGCGGTGCTCGCGCCCAGATCGCGGATCAGCGCCGGGATCGCGATGGTGAGCACCATGTTGTCGATGACGACCACGAGCAGGCTCAGGCACAGCACGCCGAGGATCAGCCAGCGACGAGGGTTGCGCTCAGACATTTAGAGCCTTCTCTCGTACGGTGTTCTATGACGTCGAACACCGTACCATTAGGCTCGTACAGTGTTCGAGGATCGATAGGATGACGGCATGCCCGACTTCACCGACTCGGTCTGGACCCGTCCGCCCCGCGTGGCCCGGGGGGAGCAGCCCACGCTGAGCCGCGAGCAGATCGTCCGCGCCGCGATCGCACTGCTCGACGCCGAGGGCCTGGCCGGCCTGAGCATGCGCAAGCTCGGCACCAGCCTCGGCTCCGGCGCCACCTCGCTCTACTGGTACGTCGCCACCAAGGACGACCTGCTCGAGCTCGCGATCGACGAGGTGATGGCCGAGATCTACGTCCCCGAGGCGGGCGACACATCCTGGCGTACCGGCGCCTCGGTCTACGCCACCAGCATGCGCGCGGCCCTGGTCCGTCACCCGTGGGTGCTCGGCCTGCTCGGCACCCGCCCCACGTTCGGCCCCAACGCGATGAGGCTGGGCGACCGGTGCGTCGCCCTGCTCACCCACGCGGGATTCTCCGGCATGTCCGTCTCGTACGTCGGCAGCCTGCTCAGCTCGCACGCCATCGGTTCCGCGACCACGGAGGCGGCGTTCCACCACTCCGCCCAGCGCGCCGGCCTGACCCCCGCCGAGATGGTCGGCGAGCTGGAGCCCTACCTGAGCAAGGTCGGTGCCGAGTACCCGGTCTACGACCGGTGGCGCCGGGAGAACGGCCCGGCCGGCCCCGACCCGAACTCCATCATGGAGGCCACCTTCGCCTTCGGCCTCGACCGCATCCTCGACGGCCTCGACCAGTGGCGCACCACCCACCCCGCCGAGCCGTCCGCACCCGCCACGGCAGATGGTGGCTGAACGACGCCGATCCGCTCGGCGGAAGTCAGTCGGTGGGCAGGCGGGCGTGGGTGTGCATGTCGTGCCAGCCGTCGGTGTGGCGGGCGGAGGAGCGCCTGACGCCCTCGGCCCGGTAACCCGCGTGTTCCGCGACGCGGCAGGACGGCAGGTTGGCCGTCGAGTGGTGCAGCTCCAGACGGTGCAGGCCCAGCGTGGTGAAGGACCACGTGGTCAGGGCGGCCAGGGCGCGCGGCGCGATCCGGTTGCCGCGGTGTGCCGGGAGGACCCAGTAGGAGATGGCGGCCAGGCCCTCGGCCAGGGCGATGCCGCGGAGGCCGATCTGCCCGGCCACCGTGCCGCCGTCGGACGGGAGCGTGACGGCCCAGCTCGCGCGGGACTCGGCCCGCCAGTGGGCGGGCCACGCGCCGATCCAGTCCAGGGCCTCGGCGGCGGTCATCGAGCGGCAGTGCCAGCGCTGCACGGCCGGGTCGGCGTACGCCGTGACCACGGCCGGATGGTCGGCCTCCCGCCAGGGCCGGAGCAGGACGCCGTCCCCGGTGATCTCGGGCTGGAGGAGGGCGGCGAGCGTCCCGGTGGCCAGGGCGGGCGTGGTCAGCGACGGCATGCGGCCGAATCTAACGTGACGCCCGCCCGGGCGAGCGGGCGATCAGCGCGCCTCCGGGTCGGGGTGGTGGTAGGAGACGCGTTCGGGCGGGAGCGGGAGGCTGATGTCCTCGCCGAACGGGGAGAGCCCACCCTGGAGCGGTGCGGCCAGCTCGGCGATCTCGAGGCGGCCGTCCGGGCCGACCGGCGGGCCCTCGGGGAGGCGGCCGCCGTGCGGGGTCTCGAAGGTGCGCGACGACTGGCGCTGCGCGGGGAGGTCGGTGGTGTCGGCGGACTCCAGTTGGTCGCGGCGGAAGATCTTGCGACCCAGCCGGACGAGGGGATCGTATCGACGGTCTACGACGCGCTCCTTCATCGGGATGATGGCGTTGTCGGTGATCTTGATGTGTTCCGGGCAGACCTCGGTGCAGCACTTGGTGATGTTGCAGAAGCCCAGGCCCTGGCTCTGCTGGGCGTACTCCTTGCGATCACCCCGGGCGTCCAGCGGGTGCATGTCGAGCTCGGCGGCGCGGATGAAGAACCGCGGGCCGGAGAACGCCTCCTTGTTCTCCTCGTGGTCGCGGACCACGTGGCAGGTGTTCTGGCAGAGGTAGCACTCGATGCACTTGCGGAACTCCTGGCTGCGCTCCACATCGACCTGCTGCATCCGGTACGCGCCGGGGGCGACCCCGGCCGGCGGGGAGAACGCCGGGGTCTCCCGGGCCTTCTCGTAGTTGAAGGTGACGTCGGTGACCAGGTCGCGGATCACCGGGAAGGTGCGCAGCGGCGTGATGGTGACCGTCTCGTCCTCGGTGAACGTGGACATCCGGGTCATGCAGCCCAGCCGCGGCTTCCCGTTGATCTCCATGGAGCAGGACCCGCACTTGCCGGCCTTGCAGTTCCAGCGGCAGGCCAGGTCGGGGGTCTCGGTGGCCTGCAGGCGATGGATGATGTCGAGGACGACCTCGCCGTCGTTCACCTCGACGTCGAACTCCTGCAGGTCGCCGCCGGACGAGTCGCCCCGCCAGACACGGAAGTGGCGCTTCACTCTTCCCCCAGCTCCTCGTCGGTCATGTACTTGGCCAGCTCACCGCGTTCGAACAGGTCGAGCAGCTCGGGCCGCATGGTCGGCACCGGCTTGCGCTCCAGGTGCACCTCGCCGGTCTCGTCGATCGAGCAGACCAGGTTGATCCGGCGCCACTCGGCGCTCATCGCCGGGAAGTCCTCCCGGGTGTGGCCGCCGCGCGACTCCTCGCGCTCCAGCGCGGCCTTCGCCGTGCACTCCGAGACGACCAGCATGTTGCGCAGGTCGAGGGCGAGGTGCCAGCCGGGGTTGTACTTCCGGCCGCCGCCGACCGCCACGTTCGCCACCCGGAGCCGGAGCTGTTGCAGGCGCTTCAGGGCGTCGGCCAGTTCGCCCTCGCGGCGGATGATGCCGACCAGGTCGCCCATCACCGCCTGCAGGTCCTGCTGCAGGGTGTACGGGTTCTCCCCGTCCGTCCGGACCAGCGGGGCGAGCGCCACCTCGGTCGCCGCGGCCACGTCGACCCGGGAGACCTTGGGGCGCTTCGGGAGCGC
Organism: Actinoplanes sp. NPDC051851; assembly: GCF_040681165.1. Classification (NCBI taxonomy): domain Bacteria; kingdom Bacillati; phylum Actinomycetota; class Actinomycetes; order Micromonosporales; family Micromonosporaceae; genus Actinoplanes; species Actinoplanes sp. NPDC051851. The sequence goes on from NZ_JBFAYF010000039.1 coordinate 18,550, forward strand.
GTCGACGTACGCCGAGGCGTGCTCCCCGGCCCGTTTGCCGAAGACCAGCAGGTCGGAGAGGGAGTTCCCGCCGAGCCGGTTGGAGCCGTGCATCCCGCCGGAGACCTCGCCGGCCGCGAAGAGCCCGGCGACCGTGCCGAACGCCGCCGCGGTGTCCGGGTCGACCTCGACGCCGCCCATCACGTAGTGGCAGGTCGGCCCGACCTCCATCGGCTCCTTGGTGATGTCGACGTCGGCCAGCTCCTTGAACTGGTGGTGCATCGACGGGAGCCGCCGGATGATCTGGTCGGCCGGCAGGCGCGACGCGATGTCCAGGAAGACGCCGCCGGCCGGGCTGCCGCGACCCGCCTTGACCTCGCTGTTGATGGCCCGGGCCACCTCGTCGCGGGGGAGCAGCTCCGGCGGGCGGCGGTTGTCGTCCGGGTCGGTGTACCAGCGGTCGGCCTCCTCCTCGGTCTCCGCGTACTGCTTGCGGAAGACGTCGGGGACGTAGTCGAACATGAACCGCCGCTGCTCGGAGTTGCGCAGCACGCCGCCGTCGCCCCGGACCGACTCGGTGACCAGGATGCCCTTCACGCTCGGCGGCCAGACCATGCCGGTCGGGTGGAACTGCAGGAACTCCATGTTGATCAGGGTGGCGCCGGCGCGCAGGGCGAGCGCGTGCCCGTCGCCGGTGTACTCCCAGGAGTTCGAGGTGACCTTGTAGCTGCGGCCGACGCCGCCGGTCGCGAGCACCACGGCGGGCGCCTCGAAGAGCAGGAACTCGCCGGACTCGCGGTAGTAGCCGAACGCGCCGGCCACCCGGTCGCCGTCGAGCAGCAGCTCGGTGATCGTGGTCTCCTGGAAGACCTTGATCCGCGAGTCGTAGCTGCCGGTCTCGGTGAAGTCCTCCTGCTGCAGCGAGACGATCTTCTGTTGCAGGGTGCGGATCAGCTCCAGACCGGTCCGGTCGCCGACGTGGGCCAGTCGCGGGTACTCATGGCCGCCGAAGTTCCGCTGGGAGATCTTTCCGTCTTTCGTACGGTCGAAGAGCGCACCGTACGTCTCCAGCTCCCAGATGCGTTCCGGGGCCTCCTTGGCGTGCAGCTCGGCCATCCGGAAGTTGTTGAGGAACTTGCCGCCCCGCATGGTGTCCCGGTAGTGCACCATCCAGTTGTCGCGGGAGTTCACGTTGCCCATCGCCGCGGCGGCGCCGCCCTCGGCCATCACCGTGTGCGCCTTGCCGAAGAGCGACTTGGAGATGATCGCGGTCTTCTTGCCGGCCAGCCGGGCCTCGATCGCGGCGCGCAGCCCGGCACCGCCCGCGCCGATCACGACGACGTCGTAGAGGTGGCGCTCCGGGGGAGTCGTGGTCATGTGCTCGTCGCCTCTCAGCCGATGAATCGCAGGTCGGAGAACCAGCCGGCCGAGACCGCCATGATGTAGAAATCGGTCAGCGCCAGGGTGCCGAGCGTGATCCAGGCCAGCTGCATGTGCCGGGTGTTGAGCTTCGACACGAACGTCCAGAAGCGATACCGCACCGGGTGCTTCGAGAAGTGCTTGAGCCGCCCGCCCGCGATGTGCCGGCAGGAGTGGCAGGAGAGCGTGTACGCCCAGAGCATGATCACGTTCGCCCAGAGGATCAGGTTGCCCAGGCCGAGGCCGGTCTGCTGTGCCCGTACCGCGTCCCAGGTGTTGATCACGGAGATGATCGCGGCCGCGTAGAACGCGTACCGGTGGGCGTTCTGGAAGATCAGCGGGAAGCGGGTCTCGCCGGAGTAGCGCTGGTGGCCGTCGGGGACCGCGCAGGCCGGGGGCGAGAGCCAGAAGGCCCGGTAGTACGCCTTCCGGTAGTAGTAGCACGTCAGCCGGAAGAGCAGCAGGAACGGCAGGGTGAACGCCGCCTCCGGAATCAGCCAGAAGCTCGGCAGGGGAGCGCCGAACTCGGCCGCCTCGCCGCACCGGTCGGTGATGCAGGGCGAGTAGAACGGGGTCAGGTAGTGGTAGTCCGCGACGTAGAAGTCGCGGTGCAGGAAGACCCGGACGGTCGCGTAGGTGACCCAGGCGCCCAGGCCCACGACCGTGATCAGCGGTGCGAGCCACCACCGGTCCGTCCGCAGTGTCCTGGCCGCGATCGACGCCCGCGGCTTCGTTGCCGTCGTGCTCAAAGTCTCATCCCCCTGGCGGTGGCTCACTAGGACGGTGATCTGGAGCACAGGTTACGCCGAACGGCCGACAATGGAATCGGCCGGGATCACAAAATCGCAATCCCGGCCGACTTCGATCAGCGTCGATGGTGTAGTCGATCTATCCCGAGGCGTTCCCGGTGATGTTCCAGGACGCCAGGTGGAGGGCCGGTGAGGAGTACTGGATCTCGCTCCACGACTCGGGGAGCAGCACCGACTCGCTGCCCACGCCGAGCACCCGGCCGGGCCCGAGGGCCTGCGGGTACGACTGGGTGAACCGCAGATTCCCCACCGGACGGGTGACCTGGCCGTCCTCCACCAGCCAGACACCGTTGCGGGTCAGCCCGGTGATCACCAGGGTCCGTGGGTCGAGCACCCGGGTGTACCAGAGGTCGGTGATCAGCAGCCCGCGCTTCATCCGGGCGATCAGCGGGCGGGCCGACCCGACCACCGGCCCGTCGTCCGGCAGCGGCTCGCCGGTCACCGGCGCCGCCTCCAGCCGCAGGTGCCCCGGCGCCGGTCCCCAGGTGCGCGACGTCGCCGAGGCGTGCCCGGTGGAGACCGCGCCCACCTCGGCGGCCGAGGCCCGGTCGTGCGCCACCGCGGTGGTGACACCCTCGCGGACCAGCACCAGCGGGTGGGCCGGGGTGCCCTCGTCGTCGAAGGGCAGCCCGGGCGCCGGCTCGTCCCGGCTGCCCAGCGGCTCGTCGACCAGGGTGATCGACGGGTCGAACTGCGCGGCGCCGAGCTCGGCGAAGGACTGCTTCTGCGCGTACGCCTTCCCGTTGAACCCGAAGACCGCGAAGTTCTGCAGCAGGTCGGTGACCGCGACCGGCTCCAGGACCACTTCGTACTGTCCCGGCGGCAACTCGATCGGCTCGCGGGCGGCGCGGGCCTTGGCCGCCGCCCGGGCGCCGAGCACCGCGCCGTCGAGGTCGTCCAGCCGGGCCGCGGCGAGCCGGGCCACCCCGTCCGCGCCGTCCACCCGGGCGATGCCGTCCATCGCGGCCGCCGCGGTCCGCCCCTCGACGGCCTGTCCGGCGGTGTTCGCGAAGGCCGCGGAGACGTAGACCGTACGGCAGTAGCCCGCGGTCTCCAGCCCGCCGGCCGCCTCGACGAAGGACCTGACCCGCGCCGCCCGCTCGGCCGGGGTGGCCCGGGCGGTCGCCTCGTCGAAGCCGAAGTTCAGCCCCGAGTCCGGCCCGGAACCGGGGTGACCGGCCGAGATGTGCAGCGCGGCCGGCTTGGCCAGGCCGGGCCAGACGGCGTCCGGCGGGCTGACCCGGGCCGCCGCGATGGTCCGCTCGACCAGCGCCCGGAGACCGTCCACACCGGTCACCGTCGTGGAGCCGGTGGCCGTCCGGCCGTCCAGGTGCATCCGGAGCCGGACCGAGGTGGTCGCGTCGGCCACGTTCTGGTGGATCATCGAGTTCGCGAACCGGGTCAGCGCCAGCGCCTGGTGCCGGACCGTGACCTCGGCCTCGGCGTCCCGGCCGGCCAGCTTCCGGACCAGCTCGATCACCTTCACCGCGTGCTGCAGTTCGACGCTCAGCTCGGCGGTCATGCCCGCACCCCCACCCGTACGTTCGTGAACCGGGCCGGCGCCGCCGGGTGCCCGGTGTGCCCGACCTGGCCGGGCTGGCCCTTGCCGCAGTTCGGGATCCCCCAGGCGACCACCTCGGAGGAGAGCATGTCCATCGAGGCCCAGAACTTCGGGCCGATCCCGGTGTACGTCGGGTTCCGCAGCATCCGCCCGCGCTTCCCGTTCTTGACCTCCCAGCCGATCTCGCAGCCGAACTGGAAGTTGAGCCGGCGGTCGTCGATCGACCAGGAGCGGTTGACGTCCATCAGCACGCCGTCGTCGGTGGCCGCGATGATCTCCTCCAGCGAGTGCGGCCCGGGCTCCAGTCCGACGTTGGTCATCCGGACCATCGGCAGCCGGGACCAGCCCTCGGAGCGCACGCTGCCCGCGTAGTCCAGCCCGGCCACGGCGGCCGAGTCGCGCCCGGCCAGCACGCCGACCCAGACGCCGTCGCGGACCGCGTACCGCTTGGCGGCGCGGGTGCCCTCGTCGTCGAAGCCGAAGCTGCCGAGGGCGCCGGGGAAGGTCGGGTCGATGGTGATGTTCATCAGCGGGGAGCCGTACTTCAGGGAGCCGAGCCGGGTCAGGTCGAGCCAGCTGGTGCCGGCGAACGCGGCCTCCCAGCCGAGGATCCGGTCGAGCTCGATGGCGTGCCCGACCGACTCGTGGATCTGCAGGGCGAGCTGTGAGCCGCCGAGGATCAGGGTGGTCTCGCCGGACGGGCAGAGCGGGGCGGTCAGCAGGGCCCGGGCCTCCTCGGCCAGCCGGGGCGCGTTGCCGACCAGGTCGAGCTCGTCGATCAGCTCCCAGCCGCGGGTGCCGTACTGCCCGGGCAGCGACCGGCGCTGGGTCTCACCGTCGCCGATCGCGGTCGCGGTGACCCCGCCGCCGCACTCCCGGAAGTGCTGGTCGATCCGGTGCCCCTCGCTGGAGACGAACCACTTGCGGGTGTCCCAGATCGAGTAGTTCGCCTGGGCCAGGTCGGCGCCCGCCTCCTTGGCCGCGGCGGTCGCCCGGACCAGCAGGTCACCCTTGTCGGAGAGGGGGACGGCGAGCGGGTCGACCGCGCAGTCGCTGGCCCAGCTCGCCGTCACCGGGTCGCCCGGCACCAGCTCCACCGGCGGTCCGGGCACGCTCGCGCTGGCGGCGGCGATCTCCGCGGCGCGTCCGCCGGCGGCCCGGGCCGCCGCATCGCTCAGGTCGGGTACGGCGTAGAAGCCCCAGCTCGATCCGACCAGGGCCCGCACCCCCAGCCCGGCGCTCTCGTCGGAGCTCAGGTCCTCGACGGCGCCGTCGCGTGCCGTCATCGCCTCGGTGCGGCGCACCATGACCCGCGCGTCCGCATAGCGAGCGCCGGCGTCGAGCGCGGCCTGGACAGCCGCACCCGCCTCATCGAAGTGGCTCATGAGCCAGACACTAGGCGTCTACCGCGACAAATCCGCGTTGCTCAGCTAGGGAGATTTGCCGTCAAAAAGGTCAGCTCGTCGTCCAAGGTCAACTCGGGCACCGACTCCACGTCGCCGAGGGTGACGCCGGACACCAGGAGCGGGCCGTGCGACGGCTCCTCGGCCAGCGCCTCGGTCAGGTCGTGGTGCCGGTACACGTGCGCCGAGTCGGCCGGGTCGCCCAGGTAGCGCTCGGCCACCGCCCGGGGCAGCCGGGTCCAGTCGATCACCGGTTCCCGGGCCACCCCGCAGTGGAAGACGTCCGGGCGGCGCAGCACGGCGAGCGCGGCCAGCCAGCCGCCGAGCCCGCTCCCGCGTACGGCCACCCGCCCCAGGTCCAGGTCGGGATGCTTGCCGAGCAGGGCGCGCAGCGCGTCCGCCTGGTCGGCCAGGGCCAGGTCGGCGAGGCGGCGGTGCACCGCCTTCTCGAAGCTCGGCGCGACGCCGGGCGTACCCCGGGAGTCGACGCTGACCACCGCGAACCCGGCGTCGGCGAGCCGTTGGCGCTCCTGCCAGGCGGCCGGATCGGCGCGGACCTGCTGGTGGCCGGGTCCCTCGCCGAGGGTGACCAGCACCGGGAGGGCGCCGCCGAGGTGGCCGGCGGGATAGAGGACCGCGGCGGGCAGCCGGCGGTCGGTGACCCGCTCCAGCACGGGCTCGGGCCGGTACCGCAGCGGCGCCGCCATCGACCGCAGCGTGGCGATCCGCCGGTCGTCGCGCCACACCTCGTCGCCGGTGACCAGCATCCCGCCGCCCGCGGTGACCGGGTGCCAGCCGCCCGGCCCGGTCAGCCGGGTGACGTCCGGCCCGCCGCCGCCCAGCGTGGTGCGTACCCGGAACACCTCGCGGACCGCCGGATCGCCCATGCTCCCCTCGACCACGAGATCGGGCGCGCCGGGCGGGCCCCCGGCGCGGGCGAGCAGGCCGGCGACCCGGCGTACGTACAGTCCCGGCGGGGTGAGCAGGCTGCCGTCCGCGAAGAGGCAGCGGGCGTCGAACCCGTCGTGCGCGAGCTCGCCGCCGACCAGCACCCGCCCGTCCGGCAGGTGCCGCGGGGTGCCCGGGATCGGCTCCACCCAGCGCGCGTCGGCGAGCTCCGCGTGCACCTGGGTCTCCCCGGTCCGCGGGTCGACCGAGAGCACCAGACCGTGCTGCTGCATCCGGCGCAGCACGGTGATCAGCGGGCCGCCGCCGGCCCAGCGGACCTGCGCCAGGTGCGGGTACGTCTCCCGGTCCCAGTGCACGTCCACCCAGCCGTCGTCCAGGTCGAGCAGGTGCAGGCTGGTCGCGCCGGCCGTGCGCACCGCGAGGACCTGCCCGCCGTCCGGTGCCCACCACCAGCCCCGGGTACGCCCGAACTCCGCCGCCCCGCGCCCGGCCACGCCCCAGGCGATGCGCCCGCCGTGCTCACGCCACGCGTTGCCGGGCTCCCCGGCGAGCAGCCGGTCGCCGTCCGGCCCGGCCACCCGCAGCGCCGCCGAGCCGTCCGGGTCGGTCACGTACCCGATCATGCGGCCGGTCGGGTCGGGCCGGGCGTCGTGCACGGCCCCGGCGGTCGGCACCGCGGTGACCGCGCCGGACTCCAGGTCGGCCCGGAAGAGCCGGCCGCCCCGGGTGAACGCGGCCACCCGGGCGTCCCGGTCCGCCGCGTACGCGTCGATCGGTCCCGGCGCGACCAGATGCTCCGCCCCCGAGTCCGGATCGAAGAGCCAGAGGGCGGGATCGGGGTCGCCGGGGCCGGCGGAGCGAAGGAAGACGATGTGCGCGCCGTCGGCGCCGATCGTCACGGCGTGCGGCGCGCCATGGCCGAAGGGGTACTCCACGCCACACAGCATCGCTGATCAAACCGGCCCTCCGCCGGGCAAACCGTGGGCTGGCCGAGCGAACCCGTCGGTGGTCGCGCGTACAGTATCCGCCGTGACGCAAGCCGTTCCGCTTCCCGAGCGCCGCCTGCTGCTGGTGCACGCCCACCCCGACGACGAGGTCATCGGCACCGGCGCGACCATGGCGCACTACGTCTCCTCCGGCGCCCACGTGACCCTGGTGACCTGCACGCTCGGCGAGGAGGGCGAGATCCACGTCCCCGCGCTGTCGCAGCTGGCCGCGGCGCACGCCGACCAGCTGGGCGGGTATCGCCTGGTCGAGTGGGAGCGCGCCTGTGCCGCGCTCGGCGTCACCGACCACCGCATCCTCGGCGGTCCCGGCCGCTACCGCGACTCCGGGATGATGGGCCTGCCCACCAACGAGCACCCGCGGGCGTTCTGGGGCGCGGACCTGGACGAGGCGGCCGCCCACCTGGTCGAGATCATGCGCGAGGTCCGGCCGCAGGTCATGATCACGTACGACGAGAACGGCTTCTACGGCCACCCGGACCACATCCAGGCGCACCGGGTCGCCATGCGCGCCGCCGAGCTGGCCGGTGACGCCGCGCCCACCAAGATCTACTGGACCGCGATGCCGCTGAGCGTGCTGATCGACGGCATGGAGGCGTTCCGCGACTCGGCCGACAACCCGTTCGCCGAGGTGGAGAAGCCGGACGACCTGCCGTTCGGCACGCCCGACGAGCAGATCGCGGCCCGGATCGACGGCACCGACCACCACGCGAAGAAGACCGCCGCGATGCGCGCCCACGCCACCCAGATCCCGGACAACTCCTGGCTGTACGGGATCGCCGGCGACTTCGGCGGCGAGTTCATGGGGGTGGAGTACTACACGCTCGTCAAGGGCGAGCGCGGTCCCGGCGAGGGCCCGCACCGGTGGGAGAGCGACCTCTTCGCCGGCCTGGACGTATGAAGCCCGTGATCCGGATCGCCGGTACGGCGATCGCCCTGATCGCCACCGTGGTCACCGCCCTCCTCGAGATCGAGCTCAGCGTGCTGCGGCTGGGCGGGGTGACCGGCCTGTTCCGGGGCGAGGACGTGTGGTCCGGCGGCGGGCCGCTGATCGGCCTGGCCGCCGTGCTGGCGATCGGGGCGAACCTGGCGATCGCCTGGTTCGCCGTCCGGGTCGCCGGGCGGAACTGGGCGATCGGCCCGCCGTGGGCGCTGTGGACGGTGATCATGCTGGCCGCGGCGGGTGTCCGGACGAACGAGGGTGACTACCTGATCAGCGGGACGAACTGGGTCGCCCTGGTGATGATCCTGACCGGGAGTCTCGCGTTCGCCGTCCCGGCGTACCGGATGATCCTGCAGCCGCCGCCGACTATCAGCGGACTCACAGCCGACTCTGAGTGATCCTCCGCGCGCCATCCGCGAAGATGACCGTCGGGATCGAGCGTCACCGGTGCGTCCGGCGTTAGGATCCCGGCCACGATGCGTTCCCCCGGGAGGATTTGATGAGGCAGCGCTGGTTCCGGATCACGGTGCTGGCGGTCGCGCTGTTCGCGATCAACGTGGTGGCCCGGCTGGTGGTCCGCGTCGCGTTCGACGGCTCCGACTCCGCTCAGGGCCGGAGTTCGATCGCGATGTTCACGCTGATCGCGGTGGTGCTGGGCGTGCTCACCTTCGTCCGGGCGCAGCGGCGCAAGCCCGGCGACTGGCTGCCCGACGTGGGCTTCGGTGCGGTCGGCGGCATGCTGCTGACCGTCCTGGTGGGACCGTTCCTCAGCGGCAGCGAGCCGTTCGCGAACGGCGGCGGCGACTTCTTCGCGCAGGTCTGGCTCTACGGCGGCTGCGCGATCGCGGGCACCGTCCTCGGCTACTGGGTCGCCGTGCTGCTCGGGCGGGACTACCGCTCCCGCTCGCTGAAGGCGTTCACCCGGGCCAAGGCGGCCCGCCCGCGCCGCGTCGTCGGCCGCTAGCCCTTCGGGGCCTCCCTGGTCAGGTAGGTGTGGTGGGTGCTGAAGCCGATCCCGGCGTACAGCGCCACCGCACCCGCGTTGCGCTCCTCCACCTGCAGGTAGGCCCGGCTCGCCCCGCGCTGGGACGCCCATCCGGCCAGCGCGCGCATCACGTGCCGTCCCAGGCCCTGCCGCCGGGCGTGCGGCGCGGTCTGCACCAGGGACACCCCGAGCCACCGATCAGGACCGGTCACCGCGCCGCGAGCCACCGCGATCAGGTCACCGTCGGCATCCCGCACATGAGCGAAGACCTTCTCCGGTACGCCCGTGAGGATGCGGATCGCCGCCGTCGGCAGCTCCCCCTTGTGCGCCGCCACCATCGCGTACCAGTCGTCACCCGGGGAGTCGGCGAGGTCGACCGCCGGCAGATCGGTGCGTCCCGGCGCCGCCAGGATCGGGGCCAGCGGGGCGGTCTGCACCAGGGTGAGCGGGCGGGCACCCCAGCCACGCTCGTCCAGCGTCGCGTTGACCGGCGACGCGAGCGGCATCGGTGCGTTGATCATGGGGCGCTGGCCACGGTCGGCGTACCACCGCTCGACCGCGTCGATGGCGGCCTCGAGCGGGCGGTCCGGGTCGCCCACGGCGAGCGCCGAGTTCGCCCGCCCGGTCCAGTTGTCCGCCGCCCGCAGCAGCCAGCTGCCGAGCTTGGCACGAACCGGTGCGGGCCAGGCCTGATCGGCGGCGAGTTCGAGGGCGATAACCGCGGCCGCGCTGGGCCGGCTGGCCGGTGGTACCCGCTTGGCGCGGTGGACCTCGGCCAACGGCACACGGAGGGTTCCCTTGTCGGTGGCGAGTGTGAGATCGGTCTCGGTAAGGTCGACCAGCTCGCCGAGGGCGTCCGTGTAGAGCGTGCGCTCTCCCGTTACGCCTACAATTCGCCGTACCACCACCCGGTGTCCCACATCCTGCTGTCGGAGCACGCATAACCTCCTTCGGCGGGAATACTAGGCTCTGCATTTGTCGTCGGCGGTTCCCGCGGCGTTGGCTTTGAAGGGAAAGACCCGTGACCTACATCATCGCTGAGCCCTGCGTCGATGTTCTCGACAAGGCATGCATCGAGGAATGCCCGGTCGACTGCATCTACGAGGGCAACCGGATGCTCTACATCCACCCCGATGAGTGCGTCGACTGCGGGGCCTGTGAGCCGGTCTGCCCGGTCGAGGCGATCTTCTACGAGGACGACGTCCCGGACCAGTGGAAGGACTACACGAACGCCAACTACGAGTTCTTCGAGGACCTCGGCTCGCCCGGCGGCGCGTCGAAGGTCGGCAAGGTCGAGAAGGACTCGCCGTTCGTGGCCGCCCAGGCGCCCCGGGGCGAGCACTGAGCGCTCTGTCGTCGGTTCTGCCGGACTTCCCCTGGGACCTGCTGGAACCGGCGAAGAAGCTCGCCGCCGGGCATCCGGATGGCATCGTCGACCTCTCGGTCGGCACGCCGGTCGACCCGGTCCCGCCGGTCGTCCGGCAGGCCCTGATCGACGCCGCCGACTCGCCGGGCTACCCGCTGACCGCGGGTACCGCCCGGCTGCGGACGGCGATCGCCGGCTGGCTGGCCCGTGAGTGCGGCGCGTCCGGTGAGCTCGGTGTGCTGCCCACGATCGGCTCGAAGGAACTGGTCGCCTGGCTGCCCACGCTGCTCGGCGTCGGCCCCGGCGACCGGGTCGTCATCCCCGAGGTCTGCTACCCGACGTACGAGGTCGGCGTCCGGCTGACCGGCGCCGAGGTGATCCGCGCCGACGGCCTGACCGCGGTCGGCCCGGCCACCCGGGTCAAGCTGGTCTGGATCAACTCGCCGTCCAACCCGACCGGCCGGGTGCTCCCCGCCGAGCACCTGCGCAAGGTGGTCGCCTGGGCCCGCGAGCGCGGTGCCGTGGTGGCCAGCGACGAGTGCTACCACTCGCTGGGCTGGGAGGCGTCCCCCGTCTCGGTGCTCGCCGACGAGGTCACCGGGGGCGACTACACCGGCGTCCTGGCCGTGCACTCGCTCTCCAAGCGCTCCAACCTGGCCGGCTACCGCGCCGGCTTCCTCGGCGGCGACCCGGCCCTGATCGGCGAGATCCTCGCGGTGCGCAAGCACTCCGGCATGATCCCGCCCGCTCCGGTCCAGGCCGCCATGGTCGCCGCGCTGGACGACGAGGAGCACGTCGTGCAGCAGCGCACGCGGTACGCCGCACGCCGGGACACCCTGCGGACCGCCCTGGTCAAGGCGGGCTTCGAGATCAGCCACTCGGAGGCCGGCCTCTACCTCTGGGCGACCCGCGGCGAGGACTGCTGGGAGACCGTGGACCGGCTCGCCCGGCGCGGCATCCTGGCCGCTCCCGGCGCGTTCTACGGCCCGGCCGCGGCACAGCACGTCCGGATCGCGATGACCGCGAGCGACGAGCGGGTCGCCGCGGCAGCCGACCGCCTGACCGAGCCGCTCTGAGGGAGTCGTCGTGGATCCTCGCCCCGAGCCGCCGATCGTGACCGCCCGGGGTGAGGCCGTCCGCGAGGTCCCGCCCGAGACGGCCCGCTTCTCGGTGACCGTCTCGGCGGCGGGGAAGGATCAGGCCGGGGTGCTGGAGCGGCTGACCCGCCGGGCCGCCGAGATCGACGCCCTGCTGGACGAGTACGCCACCGTCGTCGAGCGCCGGGAGACCTCGGGGGTCCAGGTGCACCCGGAATTCCGGCGAGGCGGTGAGCGCGTCACGGCGTACACGGGAAATGTCGGAACGACCGTGACCGTGAGTGACTTCGCGCGGCTGGGGGAACTCCTGGCCCGGCTCGCCGGTCAGGAGGCGACCGCGGTCGCCGGGCCCTGGTGGCAGATGCGGCCGGGCAGTGACGCCGGTGCCGAGGTGCGGCGCGAGGCGGTGGCCGACGCGCTGCGGAGGGCCCGCGACTACGCCGCCGCGGTCGGCGCCGAGATCGACCGGCTGGTGGAGATCACCGACGGTGAGCTGGAGAGCGTCCGCCCGATGCTGCGCGCCGCGGCGTTCGGCACGGCCGAGGCGGGCGACCTGGCCTTCGATCTCCATCCCGCGCCGCAGACCGTCTCCGCCGCGGTCACCGTACGCGTCACGATCACCGAACCGGCCGATCTGTAGATTCCCGCCCTGACCGGCGGCGTGCTGGATCAGACTCGGTCACATGGGCACGGGCCTCGGGCACCTGCTGCTGCGGGTGGCGAACGTGAATCCGCGCAGTGTGACGACGCATTCGGACCGCGTGCTGTACCGCTCGATCGGCGTCTTCATCCTGCTCTACTTCGTCTACGCGACCGCCGGTGGCGCCGCGTTCATCGACGCGAGCAGCGGCTATCTGCACCCGTGGTGGCAGTGGCTGGTGGGGCCGCTGGTGGCGATCGGGGTGGTGGCGTACGACCGGGCCGTGGTGGGCCGCGTCTCGATCGGCTACGAGAAGCTCGACTCGACCGACCCGCAGTACCTCCTCACCCCGCCCACGCTCGGTCTCTACCTGGGCAGATTCGGTCTAGCGCTGCTCTTCGCGATCGTGATCACCGAGCCGCTGATGCTGGCCCGGTACCGCGGCGAGATCGACGCCCGGCTCGCCGAGGTGCACAGCACCCAGCTGGACCTGCTGGACACCGGCGGCGCGGTGGCCGGATACCTGGACCGGCTCCGTGACCTGCGCCGGGAGACCTCGGCCGACGACGCGTCGGTGCGAGAGATCAACGACCGGGCGGCCGGGAAGCGCGCCGACGCCCGCGACCTGTACCGGCAGGCGCTGGCCGACTCCGCGGGCCGGGGCGTCACCCGCAGTGCCGGGTGTCCCCGGGGTGGCTACTGCTACCACCTGGTACGCCGTTCCCGCGCCCTGGACGCCCAGGCCGCCGTCCTCGACCGGCAGGCCGCCGGACTGCAGCGCGACCAGCACACCGAGCGGGCGATCCGGGCCGTCGAGCGGGCCCGCCTGACCCGGCTGCTCGCCGACGCCCGCTCCGACAACGCCGCCGCCGTCCGGGGCGACAACGGGTTCGGCGCCCGTACCTCCGCGATGTGGTACCTGGTCACCTCGGACTTCTGGGGCGTCGGCGTGTTCTACCTGGGCATCGCGCTACTGCTGGTGGCCCTGGACTGCGCCGCGATCGGCCTGAAACTGGTGTCCCGGGGGAACGCGTACGAGCGGAACGAGGCGCGCGCCGCCCGGCTCCGGGAACACGAGGCGGCGCTGATCCACGAGCGCGAGGTGCACGACGCCCGGACGTACGGCGACGCGACGGCGAAGGTGGTCGCGGACGGGATCGAGGCGGCCAGCCACGACGACCGGATCGCCCGCGCCGCGACCGAACGGGCCCGGGCGGTACTGCACGACGCGGTCATCGTCGACCCGGCCGACCTGGAACGCCGCTTCTGGCGGGACCGCTCCCGGGTGTGACGGTCAGGCGCGGCGGGTCAGCGCCAGCGCGGCGGCCCCGGCGGCGAGCCCACCGGCGACGGCCAGCAGCCCGTGGTGCTGGGACGCCCACAGCTGCAGGCTCCGGGACGTCGCCCGCTCGTCGAAGTCGCCGTGCGCCCCCTCGTCCCGCGTCTCGTCCGCCGGCTGCCACAGGTTCTCCGGCTGCGCGGGATCCCGGCGCTCGCCGGTCTGCTGCCCTTTGAACCCGGTCAGCGCCAGGTACCGGTCCAGCAGGCCGGGCGCGACGGCGTTCGCGGCCAGGGTCAGCGCGGTCGACCCGCCGACCCAGTACTCCCGGCGCTTCGGATGGTCGGCCGCGTACAGCACGGCCCGGGCCGCCACCTCCGGCTGGTAGATCGGTGGCACCGGCTGGGCCCGGCGCGGCAGCCGGGACAGCACCCAGCCGAACTGCGGGGTGTTCACCGCCGGCATCTGCACCATCGTCACGCGCACATTGCTCTTCTCGTGCAGCAACTCGACCCGGAGCGACTCGGTGAACCCCTGGATCGCGTGCTTCGCCCCGCAGTACGCGCTCTGCAGCGGGATCCCGCGGTACGCCAGCGCCGAGCCGACCTGCACGATCGTGCCCCGGTCCCGCGGGCGCATCCGGTCCAGAGCGGCGCGGGTGCCGTAGACGTACCCGAGATAACTCACCTCGGTGGTCCGCTTGAACTCGTCCATCCCGATCTCGGTGAACGGCGCGAACACACTGGCGAAGGCGTTGTTGACCCAGAGGCCGATCGGCCCGAGCTCCTTCTCCACCCGGTCCGCGGCCGCCTCGACACCCGCCGGGTCGGCGACGTCAACCTCGATCGGCAGCGCCGTCCCACCGGCCCGGCGTACGTCCTCGGCCGCGCCCTCCAGCCCGTCCGTACCGCGAGCCAGCAGCGCGACCGTGTCGCCCCGGGCCGCCAGACGCCGGGCCACCGCCCGCCCGATCCCACCACTCGCACCGGTCACTACCGCAATGGTCATGCGTTCTGAGTGACCACGATCAGCCCTTGGGAAACCTAACGGACCGCCCTGGCCCGGATCGGCACGGTGAAGGTCGCGCCCAGGCATGCCTTCGGCGACCCGGGCCGCATGGTCAGCGCGTCGTCCAGGTTGAAGACCCCCACGGTGTTCTTGGCGACCTCCCAGGAGACCGGGAAGTCCTTCCGGTTCACCGCGACCCGCGGGTTCAGGCACCCCGCGTCCCGGTGCTCCGGGTCGGCGACCACGTTCCCCGCACCCGGCCGGATCTGGGTGACCCGGATCGGCACCCCGTACTCGTTCGCCACGGTCACCGTCATGTTCCCGGTGTCCCCCGGCCGCAGTGTCTGATTGAGATCATTCCGCGCCCGCAGCACCAGCTCGAACTCGGTCGTGGCGCCGTTCGCCGTGCTCTCCGGCCGGGCGATCCGCCAGTACGCCCAGGCCGCCCCCGCGTTCGCCATCAGCGCCAGGATCGCCGCCGCCGCCAGGATCACCCGTGACCGCCGGTCGAACCGCTTCTTCCGCGGCCCGCGCACCTCCCAGGTCGGCTCCTCGTGATCCGACGCCTCCAGCTCGATGTGCCGCTCCGACATCCGCCCGCCCCGAAGACTCGTGAGGACATCACGCCGCGTCACGAGGTGTGCCCCGGGGCACAAGCCGCGGGCCGTTCGCACAGACAGGGCATGCGGCTCGTTCCTCCTCGGACGCCGGTGGAAGCTGCCGGGTTCGGCGTCCATACAACGTTCCCCGATAGAGATGTCCGATGTGATCGGTTTTCCGTCCGCCGTTCTGGGCGCATAAATCGGATGATTCTGCCCGACCGGATTACCCCTCCCGAGGTACGGCCGCCACCTCCCGTCGATTCTTCACGTTCCTGACGGGACACCCCGCGTCCGGCTCGGCCTGCGCCGACTCCGCGTTGGCCCGACCCGTCCGTCCGCCAAATTCGCATCGGTCGAGACCGGCGCCGCGAGCCCTCGATGCGGAGCACCGAGGGCTGGTACGGGCACTGTTTCGTCAGGACTGCGGCGGGGCCGGGACCGTCGAGACCGACGTCGCGGGAGCCGGCGTGACCGGACTCGGCTCCGCGGCAGGCGGGGTGGTGACGTCCGATTCCGTCGTCCCGCTCGACGGTTCGTTCGACGGTTCGTTCGACGGTTCGTTCGACGGCGAGGTGGTGGCCGTGGCCGTCGCCGACGTCGTCGGGAGCGGGGTGCTCTCGGCGATCGGAGCGGTCGTCGAGGCCGCGGCCCGCGCCACGGGAGCCGCCGGGAAGACGAGCCGCCGGCTGAGCGTGCTCTCCTCGCCGGTCCACTCCCGATAGCGTGGCGTGACGGTCCAGCGCCATTCACCGCCGGCCACCTCGGCGGTGGGGAAGGTGATCGTCTCGGTGGTGCCACCCGCTGCGGCCATGGCGTGCGCGACGTCCGGCCGCGGTGGATCGCTGACGCTGTGCGCGGTGACGACATAGCGGTCCATCCGGACACCCGGCGTGATCTCCTGGGAGCTCCAGCTGACGACCGCCTGGCCACTCTGCTTGGCGACGCTGGGCTCGACACCGCGTGGCATCCGGGCCACCCGGGCGGTGAGCTTCGCCGTGTTGTCGGTGAGGACCCATCCGCCGGCGTAGGCGTACACGGTTCCGGCCC
Source organism: Actinoplanes sp. NPDC051851 (assembly GCF_040681165.1). Taxonomy (NCBI): domain Bacteria; kingdom Bacillati; phylum Actinomycetota; class Actinomycetes; order Micromonosporales; family Micromonosporaceae; genus Actinoplanes; species Actinoplanes sp. NPDC051851. The sequence continues at coordinate 34,601 of NZ_JBFAYF010000039.1, forward strand.
CGCCGAGGACGGCCACGGCAGCCCCGATCACCAGAGCCTTCCCCGCCCGGCTCATCGGTCCACCCGTCGTCCGGCCCCGGAGATCGAGAGGGTGAACCGGGCTCCGGCGCACTTCTCGGTGGCGCCGACCGGCATGGCCACCGGAATACTCCCGTCCAGTTCGGTGCGCCCGGAGGCGGCGATCGTGACCGGAAGGACCCCGTCGTACCGCCGTACCTCCAGGTTCTGCGAGTTCGCCGGGCACCCCTGCCGGTCCGACGAGGAGACCTCGGCGGTCAGATCCTGCACCTGCAGTCCGAAGCCGAACGGATTGTCCACGGTGATCCGCATCTGCCTGACCGCTCCGGGGTAGAGCCCGTGTACCGGCTTGCCCCGTAACTCGAACTGGACCGTGCTGTTGTGATCACCGGTCCCGCCGACCAGGACGAGTGTCTCGGCCTCCGGTCGCCTCGACGAGGCGGAGACGACAGACAGCGCGATCGTGGCCAGTGTCAGCACTACAGCGACCGTGGTCCACCAACTCTTCGACATGGATGGGTCCCGAAGATCGAGGATGGCGACGGGGCGGTACGGGCCGCCCCGTCCGGTTCGGATCAGGAGGTCTTGCTGATCGCCTCGAAGCTGTACTCGACCTTGATGGTCTTCCCAGCGCAGTCCTGCGGCAGGCTTCCAACCTCGACCGTCGAGCTCACGTCGGCCTCGGTACCAGCCTTGATCTCAGGCGTACCCGGGAAGTCGGTCTTGAGGATGTCCGCGGTGCCCTTCAGGCCGTTCTCGCAGGAGGTCGCCTTCGCGTCGGCGGGGGTGACTGCGGCGCTGGTGATGGAGGACTTGCCGTTGAGCACGACGTCGAACTCGTTGGTGTTTTTGAACTTCGTCGTGAAGGGGAGGGTCACGCCCGGGTAGATGTTGCCGGTCAGTGTCGAGGTGGCCGTCAGTGGCTTGATCTCCGCGGCCTTGGCGGTCCCCTTGCCTGTGCCGCCGATGTTCCAGCCGGTGGCCGCGGCGAAGGCCGCTCCGCCGCCGATGACGGCGACGGCGACTCCGGCGGCGACGGCGGTGGAACGCTTGGTGAGCTTGCGCATGAGAGGGTTCCTCCTGGAACGGTTTTGGGCACGCGTCACCCCAGGCCGGAGTCGCGGAAGCGACCGATGTGGGGGAGCGTCGTTAATCGGGTTGGTCGCCGGGGCCCGAAGACCGTCCCGGCGCTGGGACAAAGATGGCGGAATGGTTCAAGGGCCGGGATAGGTCGTTCCGCTGGGCTGTTGAGTGCTGATCGCCGGTGGATGTGGGCCGTTGCGATTAACCCGGGAGCGTGATGAGCGGGGGAGATCGCGCCCACGCGGAGCTCGCGTACCGGGTGGTGGGGCGGCGTTCAGCTGCGGTTAGGTGCGAGCGCAGAGAAGCGCCGGTGGGGCAAGCGCGAAACCGGCTCATGGGGGTGGAGCGCGGCCCGCGGACGGTTGAAATGTGAAGCCAAAGCCGCGTGCGGCGGATTTGCAGGATGTTTTTCCGGGGGCCGGACCCGAATGGGTTAACGCAAAACGGCGGGCGTTCCCCTGAAAGAGGCTTCGGGGCTATGCCTATGTCGGGCGGTCGGCCTGGACCAGGAAGCGGTGTGCGCGGACGGTGAACTCACCGCGGGCGCGGATGATGGCGGTCAGGCGGGCCAGCTCGCGTTCGTACTTCTGCAGGGAGAAGTCGCGGATCTGCCACGGGACGGTGCGCAGCTGGTGGATGACGGCGCGGATGTCGTGGAAGGTGAGGGGCGGGTGCTCCTCGCGCAGGTCGATCACCCGCATGCCGGCGGCCTCCAGGGCGGCGGTCACCACCTGGGCGTCCCAGCGGCGGGGCTGCGGCGGCGGCGCTCCGAGGGCGTCGTTGAGTTCGGCCAGGTCGTCGCTGCCGACCTGCTGGCTGAGCAGGATGCCGCCGGGCCGGAGCAGCCGGGCGATGTCGGCCACCGGGAGCCGGCCGTGGCGGCTGAGCACCAGCTCGAACTCGTCCTCGCCGGCCGGAAGCTCGGTGAGCACCTCGACGCCGAACGGGGCCAGGCGTTCGCGGGCCGCGGGGGTGTTGCGTGCCCAGCTCTCCACCGCGACCGTGTGCGCGGGCAGCGGTGCCAGCTCGGCGAGCAGCTCCCCGCCGCCGGTGTCCAGGTCGAGGACGCTGGCACAGCGCCGGATGAGGGGCCGCGCCAGATCCGGGTACGACCACGACGGCTCGGACGCCACGGCCAGCCCGTCCATCCAGGCGAACTCCCACCCGGTCATGGACGCGCCGGTGGCCGCGGCGTTGTGATCCTCATCCGGCCGGCTACTGCGCACACCCGACGGTAACCAGCACCTCCCACCCCGTTTTCAGGCGGTCCCCTTGGGTCACCGGACCGCTACGGAAGTACTACAGGACGGCCTCGATCCTGCCGTTGCCCTCCGCTCGCCCCTCTTCCGTGTCCTCCAGGCCCGCCCCGCGACCTTGCTCGCGGACAGGCGCCCACGATCGCCGCCCGAGCGCCCCGTCGAGGTGCTGTGTCGAGGTGTTGTGTCGAGGTGCTGTTCGCGTGTACGAACTTCGGTGCCGCCGCGCACTCGAGTTCCCCGCGGCGCCGTGGCTTGCGGCTGGTACGCGGAGTTCGGGCGCCGCCAGTCGCTCGCACAGTCTGCGGCGCCCCGATCCACCGGTCCTGAAGCGCCGCATGTACACGGACGGCGGGAGCCGGGGCGGCGTGTGCACATGGACAGCGCGGGCCGGGGTGGTGTGTGCACACGGACAGCGCGGGCCGGGGTGGTGTGTGCACACGGAGAGCGCGGGCGGGGCGGCCCGTGCACACGATCGGCCGGGTGCAGGGACGGTGGGCGCACACGATCACGGATCGTGTGCGCGTGCAGCCGTCAGAGGGGCGCCGGAAGGACACGAGCGGCGATCGTGGATCCCCGGTGCCCCGGCTGGCCATGATCGTGAACCCGAACCGCCCAGGGCTCGCCGAAAGCCAATCGAATGTCACGGATGAGTGTGGATATTGGCGGGCCGCCTGTGGACAACTCGGTGGCGGGCGAGAGCGCGACCTCGGATCGGCACGAACGGGCTGAAGCTGGGCGGGCCGGGCGGCGACAGGACAGGCGCGACGGGAGCAGCGCGGCAGGACAGGCGCGGCAGGACAGGCGCGACGGGACAGGCGCGGCAGGGCAGGGGCCGGGCGTGCCTGGCGCCCGGGACAGGGCGGGGCGGGACGGGGCGGGGGTGAGGCGGGACGGGCGGGACTGGAGGAGCGGGCGTGGCGGGCGGGGCGGGCGGGGTGAGGTGGGACGGGACAGGGGTGAGGCGGGTGGACGGGGTCAGCTGCGGATCGGCATCAGTAGGGAGAGGCGGGAATCGTCGCCCGGGATGCGGATCATCAGTGGGCGGACCGGGCCGTCCAGTTCCAGGAGCAGCTGGCCGGTGCCGCCCGCGTCCAACGCCTCCAGCAGGAACTCCCGGTTCACCGCGGTGTGTGCCTCGGCGTCCGCGGTCCACTCCGACTCGCCGGCCAGGCGCAGGTCGCCGGAGGGGTCGAGGGCGAGGATCGAGACCGCGTACGCCGTGCCGTCGTGCTCCCGGCGTACCTCGGGGGCCGCGGCGAGCAGGTCACGGAGCGCGGACCGGTCCACCGTCACCCGGCGCGTCCGGTCGGTGGCGACCGGCAGGAGACGCCGGTAGTCGGGGAAGTCCAGGTCGATCGGCTTCGACTCGATGGTCTCGCCCTCGTGCTCGGCGCGTACCCCGGAGGTCGTGAGATCGAGCGTCACCGAGCCGGAGGCGAACCGCCGGAGCTCGTCGGCGAACGGCAGGGGAAGGTAGGGCCGCACCGGCGGGCCCTCGATGCCGGCCGGTACCGAGGCGACGGCCAGGCGATACCGGTCGGTGGCGACGAGCGTCAGCACGCCCTCGCCGGTCTCGAAGAGCACGCCGCCGGGGATGGGCAGGCCGGGGACCTCGGCGGCGGACGCGAAACGGACCGCCTCCAGGGTCGCGGCGAGGGCGGCGGCGGGCAGGGTGATCCGGGTCATCAGGTTCTCCTCCACATCGAGCAGGGTGTGCAATCGGAGGAGCTCACGACGGGCGTCGGCGAATCCGGCCTCCAGTCGGGCCAGATGGTCGTCCAGGCGACGGCGTACGCGGGAAGGGGTTTGAAGATCTTGAACCGCCTCCGCGATCTCGGTGACCGGCATGCCCACCCGGCGCAGCCCCGCGATGAGCCGGGCCGCCTTGATCTGCGCGGGTGTGTAGCGGCGGTAACCGGTCGACGGGTCGACGTCGGCCGGGACCAGCACGCCGGCGCTGTCGTAGAAACGCAGCGCGCTGACGCTGAGCCCGCTGGCCCGTGCCGTCTCGCCGATGCCCCGAAGTTCGCTCTCCACGGTCACCGACTCTGGGGTCTCACCCTGGTGGAGAGTCAAGCCGGAATCGCGAGCGTTATCGCGATGCCGCCCATCACCATCGCGATCAGGCCGTCCAGGACGCGCCAGGCCCCGGGGCGGGCCAGCAGGGGAGCCAGCCGGTGCGCCCCCATGCCGAGCCCGGTGAACCAGACCAGGCTGGCCGCCGCCGCGCCCAGGCCGAAGAGCCAGCGGTGCGGATGCTGCTGCGCGACCGTGCCGAGCAGGAGCACGGTGTCCAGGTAGACGTGCGGGTTGAGGTAGGTCAGTGCCAGGCAGGTGAGCAGTGTCGCCCGGAGCGTGGCCGGTGCCTGCTCGGACGGGCCGAGGGCGGCGTCGGGACGCAGCGCGCGCCGGGCTGCCAGGATCGCGTAGCCGGTCAGGAACGCGGCACCGATCCAGCGGATCACCTCGACCAGGCCGGGCTGGGCGGTCACCGCGGCGCCGAGACCGGCGATCCCGGCCGAGATCAGCGCGAGGTCGGAGAGGGCACAGATCAGCACCACCAGCAGTACGTGTTCCCGGCGCAGGCCCTGCCGGAGGATGAACGCGTTCTGCGCCCCGATGGCGATGATCAGGACAGCGGAAGCGGCAAAACCGGCCAAAGCGGAGGAGAGCATGGATTCGACGCTACGGAGAGGCTCGCCGTTACTCCAGCTAAAGATTCTCAGTATGGATTAGCGTTCCTTAATCGTGGACCATGTTCAGCTCGAGACCTTCCAGGCCGTCGTCGACCACGGCAGTTTCGAGGCGGCGGCGCGGGTGCTGCACGTCACGCCCTCCGCGGTCAGCCAGCGGATCAAGGCGCTGGAGAACGCCGTCGGCCAGGTGCTGGTCCGCCGCGCCAAGCCCTGCACGGCCACCACCGCCGGCGCGGCGCTGGTCCGTTTCGCCGGTCAGGTGGCGCTGCTGGAACGGGAGGCGCTGGCCCAGGCCCGGGGCGGCACCCGGATCTCGATCGTGGTCAACGCCGACTCGCTGAACAGCTGGTTCCTGCCGGTGCTGACCGCGGTGCCCGGTGTGACCTTCGAGATCCAGACGGACGATCAGGACTACACGGCCGACCTGCTGCGTGCCGGGTCGGTGATGGGCGCGGTGACCGCCGAGGGTGCGGCGGTCCAGGGCTGCCGGGTGGAGCGGCTGGGCGCGATGCGCTACCTGGCGGTGGCCGCTCCCGGGCTGGCGGTGGACGATCTCGCCGGCACGCCGATGATCGTCTACAACCGGAAGGACCGGCTGCAACATCGATTTCTGTCAAAAGCAGGTTTGGGTACGATAAATCCTCCCATTCACTACGTACCCGCCGCCGCGGCCTTCAACGAGGCGATCCGGCTGGGTCTGGGCTGGGGCACGGTGCCGGAGCAGAACGCCAGCGATGATCTCGCCGCCAACCGCTATGTCGAGATCTTTCCGGGCAGGTTCCTCGACGTCCCGCTCTACTGGCAGTACTGGAAGATCGAGTCTCAGCTCCTGGAAACGCTGACGGCCGCCGTGAAAACGGCGGCCGTCTCGAGACTGCGTTGATCAGAAGCGGTCAGTCGTTGGCGTGCTCAGTTGTTGGCGTGCTTAGTCGTTGGCGTGCAGAGCGCTGTTCAGCTCGATCCCGGTGCCCTTGCGGGGGCGGGCCTCCAGCGCGCCGGAGACCGAGTTGCGCCAGAAGAGGAGATTGTTCACACCGGACAGCGCGATGGCCTTCACCACACGGCCGTCGGGGAGCGCGACCTTGGACGACGCGGTGATGTAGGTGCCCGCCTCGATCACGCAGTCGTCGCCGAGCGAGATGCCGACGCCGGCGTTCGCGCCGAGCAGGCTGCGCTCGCCGATCCGGACCTTCTCCTTGCCGCCGCCGGAGAGGGTGCCCATGATCGACGAGCCGCCGCCGATGTCCGAGCCGTCGCCGACCACCACGCCCTGCACGATCCGGCCCTCGACCATCGAGGTGCCGAGCGTGCCGGCGTTGAAGTTGACGAACCCCTCCTGCATGACCGTGGTGCCGGAGGCCAGGTGGGCGCCGAGCCGGACCCGGTCCGCGTCGGCGATCCGGACACCGGACGGGACCACGTAGTCGGTCATCCGCGGGAACTTGTCCACGCCGAAGACGCTCAGCTGCCGGCCCGCGGCGCGCTCCAGCAGGCGCAGCTCGTCGACCCGGTCCGGCGGGCACGGGCCGGCCGAGGTCCAGGCCACGTTGGCCAGCGCGCCGAAGACGCCGTCCAGGTTGAGCGCGTTCGGCTGGACGAGCCGGTGCGAGAGCAGGTGAAGACGCAGGTAGGCGTCCGAGGCGTCGGCGATCGGGTCGGTCAGCGACTTGATCGTGGCGCGGACCTCGACGACCGAGAGCCCGGCCAGCGATTTCGGGCCGGTCAGCCCGGCGGGCAGCGCCGGCACACCGGCCGGCTCCTCGCCGAGGCCCAGGTGACCGGCGGGGAACCAGGTGTCCAGGACCTGCCCCTCGGCGGTGACGGTGGCGAGGCCGATGCCCCAGGCGGGCGAAGTCGAGAGCGCGGTTTCCACGACGTGAACCCTACTAGCCGTCGCGGTGGCGGATCGCCTGGAGGCACGGGTCGGGCACGCCTTGTATGGTGCGCTCATGGCCAACCCGCTTACCCCGGACGTGGTGGTCGACCCGGTCGAGCTGACTCGTGCCCTGGTCGACATCGAGTCCGTGTCCCGCGATGAGAAGGTGATCGCCGACTGCGTCGAGGACGTCCTCCGCAGCGCCGGTCACCTCACCGTGGGGCGGGTGGGCAACACCGTGATGGGGCGGACCGAGCTCGGCCGCGAGCAGCGCGTCGTGCTCGCCGGGCACCTGGACACCGTGCCGATCAACGACAACTGGCCGTCCACTGTCGTCGACGACCTCATCTACGGGTGCGGCGCGTCGGACATGAAGGCCGGTGTCGCCATCGCGCTGCACCTGGCGGCGACCCTGCCCGATCCGGCGTACGACATCACGTACCTGTTCTACGAGGCCGAGGAGATCGAGTCCGAGTTCAACGGGCTCAACCTGGTCTCGGCGAGCCACCCCGAGTGGCTGGACGCCGACTTCGCGGTGCTTCTCGAGCCGACGTACGGCGTGGTCGAGGCCGGGTGCCAGGGATCACTGCGGGTGAAGGTGCTCACCCACGGGCGGCGGGCGCACACCGCACGGGCCTGGCGCGGTGTCAACGCGATCCACGCGGCCGGCGAGGTGCTGCGCCGGCTGGAGGACTACCGCCCGCGGACCGTGACCATCGACGGCTGCACGTACCGGGAGGGCCTGAACGCGGTCCGGATCGCGGGTGGCGTGGCCGGCAACGTGGTTCCGGACGAGTGCGCGGTCGAGGTCAACCTGCGATTCGCGCCGGACCGCTCGGAGGAGCAGGCCCTGGATCACCTCAAGACCGTTTTTGAGGGGTACGACCTGGTGGTCATCGACTCGTCCGCCGGGGCCCTCCCCGGGCTGCGCGCCGCGCCGGCCCGCGAGTTCCTCACCGCCGTCGGCGTCGAGCCCGCCGCGAAGCTCGGCTGGACCGACGTCGCCCGCTTCGCCAAGCTCGGCATCCCCGCGCTGAATTACGGACCGGGCGACCCGGCCCTGGCCCACGCGCCCGACGAGCACGTGGAGATCGGCCAGATCCGGGACGGCGCGGCCACACTGCACCGCTGGCTGGCGTCCTAGCCCGGGTTCCGGGAACACGGGCGGGGAGCTCAGGCCTGCTGGAGCTTCACCCGCCCGATCGCGCGCTGGGTGGCGAGCGGCGGGATCTCCATCGTCGCCTCGGCGTCGAAGTCCGGTTCCGGATCCCGGGCCGCGAAGGCGATCCGCCGCTCCTCCACGACCAGGCGGATCCGTCGCTGCATGCGCCGCTGCATCTTGAGGCGCTCGTAGCGGTTCGTCACGGTGGCCGCCCTTCTGTGCCTGCCGTGGTGCGAGGATGACCAGCGAAGTGCCGTAACAGTACAGACGCGCCAGGGCTACCGTCCGTTGCTTCAATCTGGCAAAAAGGTCTGCCGGTCGCAATCCTCTTACCAAAACGCAGCCTGTAATTCACCGGGCGCGGAGTGGCCGCACTACCGTTGACGCATGACGGAGAGCACCGACGGCCGGCAGCCGGCCACGCCACAGCGTCATCGTGGCGCGGTCACCTTGCGGCGTGACGCCGTCCCGCCCAGCACCGCCGACGAGAAGCTGCTCGACTCGCCACACCGGGGCGAGTGGAAGACCAAGGACGCCTGGCGGGCCCTCCGCATCCTCTCCGAGTTCGTCGAGGGCTTCGACACCCTCGCCGACCTGCCGCCCGCGGTCAGCGTCTTCGGTTCGGCCCGCAGTGCGCCGCAGAGCCCGGAGTGCGCGATGGCCACCGCGCTCGGCGCCGCGCTCGCCGAGGCGGGCTACGCGGTGATCACCGGCGGCGGTCCCGGCGTGATGGAGGCCGCCAACCGCGGCGCCACCGAGGCCGGCGGCATGTCCGTGGGGCTCGGCATCGAGCTCCCGTTCGAGCAGGGTCTCAACGACTGGGTCGACGTCGGAATCGACTTCCGTTATTTCTTCGTACGCAAGACCATGTTCCTCAAGTACGCCCAGGCCTTCGTGGTGCTCCCGGGTGGCTTCGGCACGCTCGACGAGTTGTTCGAGGCGATCACGTTGGTGCAGACGAAGAAGGTGACCCGGTTCCCGGTGATCCTGATGGGCGTCGACTACTGGAGCGGACTGTTGGATTGGATCAAACGACGCATGCTTGACGATGGCAAGATCAGCCCCGCCGACCTGGACCTGATCCAGGTCACCGACGACGTCACCGAGGCCGTCCGGATCATCGTGGAGGCGGGCGCCCAGACCGCCGCGCAGGACGCGCACTGATGGCGGCGATCTGCGTCTTCTGCGGATCCTCCGACACCCTCGACCAGCGCTGGCTCGACCTGGCCGGCGAGACCGGCCGGGCGCTCGCCGAGCGCGGGCACAGCCTGGTCTCCGGCGGCGGCCGGGTCGGCATGATGGGTACGGTCGGACTCGGCACCCGCGAGGCGAGCGGCCACACGCTCGGCATCATCCCGCAGTGCCTGGTCGACTGGGAGGTCGCCGACACCGACTCGGACGAGCTGGTGATCACCGAGGACATGGGCTCCCGGAAGAACCTGATGATCGACCGCTCGGACGCGTTCATCACGCTGCCGGGCGGGCTGGGCACCCTGGACGAGTTGTTCGAGGTCTGGACGACCTCGACGCTGGGCGTACACGGGAAGCCGATCGTGATCCTGGACCCGGACGGCTTCTACGATCCGCTGATCGCCTGGCTCAACGACCTGGTCGACAAGAAGTTCGTCCGCACCGGCGCGATGGAGACGGTGCTGGTCGCCCGCTCGGTCCCGGAGGCCCTCGACGCGATCGAGGCCGCACTCGGGGGATGACCTCGAAGAAACGTCGTACCGGCGTGCTCTCATAGATGCCGTGAGCACGCCGTCCCTCCAGACCCCCGACTACCGTCTGGTGCGGCGTCCGCGTCCGGTCGCGCCCGAGCTGCGCGACGATCCGGTCCAGCGGCGGGTGATCGGGCACGCCGGCGGGCCGCTGCTGGTGCTCGGCGGCCCGGGCACCGGCAAGACCACCGTGCTGGTCGAGGCGGTCGCCGCGCGGATCGCCGAGGGCGTCGACCCGGAGCGGATCCTGGTGCTCACCTTCGGCCGCCGGGGCGCCGCGTCACTGCGCGACCGGATCGAGGCCCGGGTGGCGGGTCAGGCCGGGCGGGTCGTGCACGAGCCGCTGGTGCGCACCTTCCATGCGTACGCGTTCGGCCTGCTCCGCCGGGCCGCGGCCGAGCGGGGTGAGCCCGCTCCACGCCTGCTGACCGGTCCGGAACAGGACCTGATCATCCGCGAGCTGCTCTCCGTGGTGGCCGACGCGGAGGCCGCCGACCCCGCGGGCTGGCCCGGCGGACTCCGGTCCGCGCTGCCCACCCGCGCCTTCGCCCAGCAGCTGCGCGACCTGATGCAGCGCGCCGCCGAGCGGGGCGTCGACGCCGCCGAGCTGACCCGCCTCGGCCGGGAGCTGGGCCGCGACGACTGGCTCGCCGCCGCCCGCTTCCTGGAGGAGTACGTCGACGTTCTCAACCTGCGCGACATCACCACGCGGGGTTCGGTCGCCTACGACCCGGCCGAGCTGGTCCGCGCCGCGTCCCGGCTGCTCACCGACGAACCCGGGGTGCTGGCCGCCGAGCGCCGCCGCCTCGCCTGGGTCTTCGTCGACGAGCTGGCCGAGACCGACCCCGCCCAGGTGGCGCTGCTCGCCCAGATCGCCGGTGGCGGGTCGCCGCTGATCGCCTTCGCCGACCCGGACTCCTCGATCTTCGGCTTCCGGGGCGCCGATCCCGCCGTGGTCACCCGCTTCCCGTCCGAGTTCCGCACCGCCTCCGGCACCCCCGCCGAGACGATCACCCTGCACACGAACCACCGGATCGCCGCGCCCCTGCTCTCGGCCACGTCCCGGGTCGCCCGCCGCATGCGCGGCCCGATCCGTCACCGCCCGATGTTCCCACCCCCCACCGACTCCGCCCCGCCCACGCCTGACTCCCCCTCACCCGCCGCCCCCTCACCCGCCGCCCCCTCACCCGCAGCCTCGTCGGCGCCCCTTTCCGATCTCGGCGAGATCGGCCCACCTGGCGACCACAACTTGCCACGATCGAGCGGCGCCGAGGGAGGCGGCGGGGAGGGTGGGGAGGAGTTGGGCGTGGGGGCGGTGGTGCGGACGTTTCGGGCGCCGGCGGCGGAGAACGCGTTCATCGCGCATGCGCTGCGGGAGGCGCACCTGCTTCATGGGGTGCCCTGGTCGAGGATGGCCGTGGTGATGCGCTCGGCGGCCCTCCAGCAGCCGGCCGTGCAGCGTGCGCTCGCCGCCTCCGGGGTGCCGACCGTGATCCACGCCGAGGACATGCCGCTGCACCTGCAGCCCGCCGTCGCGCCGTTCCTGCTGCTCCTGCGCTGTGCCCTGGACGCCGCGACGCTCACCGAGGAGGCCGTGGTCGCCCTGCTGCACTCCCCGCTGGGCGGTGCCGACCCGCTCGCCGAGCGCCGCCTGCGCCAGGGGCTGCGCGCGCTCGCGGTGGCGGCCGGCGACCGGCGCCCCTCCGGCGAACTGCTGGTCGACGCGGTCCGCGACCCGGCCGGGCTGGACATGGTGGACCGTCGCTGGGCCCGTCCGGCGCAGACCGTCGCCCGGCTGCTCAGCACCGCCCGGGAGGCCGCCGCCACACCCGGTGCCTCGGCCGAGGACGTCCTCTGGGCGGTGTGGCGGGCGAGCGGGCTGGCCGACCGGTGGTACGCGATGTCCACCGGCAGATTCCCGTCGACCGAGACCGATCAGCCCGGCCGCGCGCGGCAGTGGCGGGCCGAGGCGGCCGACCGCGACCTCGACGCCATGGTGGTGCTCTTCGACGCGGCGGCCCGCTTCGTCGACCGGCTGCCCGGCGCCGGCGTGGGCGTCTTCCTCGACCACGTGCTCGGTCAGGACCTCCCCGCCGACTCGATCGCGCCGAGCGCCGACCGGGGCGACGCCGTACGCCTGCTCACCGCCCACGCCGCCAAGGGCCTGGAGTGGGACGTCGTGGTGCTGGCCGGCGTGCAGGAGGGCATCTGGCCGGACCTGCGCCTGCGCGGCAGCCTGCTCGGCTCGGAGCGCCTGATCGACGTCCTCGCCGGCCGTCCCGCCACCGGACCGGCCGCGGTGGCGGGGGAGACGTCTGCCCTGCTCGACGAGGAACGCCGCCTCTTCTTCGTCGCGGCCACCCGCGCCCGCCGCCGCCTGGTCGCCACCGCGGTCGCCTCGGCCGGCGTCGGCGGCACCACCGGCGAGGAGCAGCCCAGCCGCTTCCTGACCGAACTGGCCGCCCCGGCCCGCCGCCCGTCCGGCGACGACGGCGGCAGCGACAGCGCCGGCGGCGGAGACGACGGCCCGGACCCGGAGCCGCCGCTGCCACCCGAGCCTGAC